>NZ_JBSFJV010000197.1:0-5765 GCF_053598235.1 Kitasatospora sp. NPDC001159 | reverse complement strand
GAACACGTCTGACCCCACCGGTCGGTGAGCAACGTCAACGGGCGACGCGCTGAAACGCGTTCCGCCAGGCGTGGGTGCGTTCGACCTGCCACCGTAGGCTCGCCCGGCGAGCTTCAGAAGATCAAGATCCTCTGATCACGGCGATCCTCCACTGCAGCCCCGGCGGTTCCGCCGGGGCTGCAGTGTGGTGCGGCGAAGCCGCCACCACCTGAACCTGCAAGGATCCCCACTTCCAGACGGGACCCACCGTCGGGTTCGACCATCGACGTCTCCCGGAATCCACGAACCCGCTGAGACGTTAAGTCCGCCGGGCCCGCTTGGACCCGGCGACCGGGGTGCTCGGCATCCTCGGCCGCTCCGACTCGCTGGTCGTCGTCGGGGGGCTGAAGGTGGACCTCACCGAGGTCGAGGCTGCCCTGAGCCTCGATGATGCGCACGGTCAGCAGGACGGGCAGGACGCCGTAGCCGATCCTCGCCAGATAGGAACCGTCTGCGAGGTGCCCGGCGGGGGTGGGGACGCGGCGGGCGGAGGAGCGCACCAGGAACTGTGCACCGGTGGCCGTCACGTCGCGCAGGAACTCACCTCCGTCGAAGGCCGCGTCGGCCAACAGCAGCATCGAGGTGTCCAGTGCGTCCAACAAGCGGTTTGTATAGGTGAGTTCGCCGTCTGATTCGGGGCCGAACGCGGCGGCGATCAAGGCGCGGGTGCCGCACTCGATCAGGACCAGCAGCCGCAGCAGCGGGTAGCCGAACTCCATCCCCTCACCGATCCGCTTTGGGTAGCGCCAGACGAGCGCCTCGTCGTCGGGTGTGTGCAGCAGGGTGCCGTCCACGGCCACGGTGCGCAGGCCGCGATAGAACACACCCGTCTGTCCGGGACGGGCGACGGGGCCGGCCAGCGTCTCGAACAGGAGCCGCAGCGGCGCGGCCCCTATCCGCCGTCGGGCCCGCGACAGCGAGGAGATGGCCGGTCGCACCAGGGGCAGGCCCTCCAACCCGGCTACCAGCTTGCCCCAGACGCCTCGGTAGGAGTCGTGTTCGAACAGGGCCAGCGCGAGGACGAAGTAGACCACCACCCGCGAGGGCAACAACCGCAGGCGTCGCTCCCGTGTCCCGGTCTCCTCCAGCACGGCGTCCACCAGGGAGAAGTCCACGATTTGGGTCAACTCGCCCAGGTGGCCGGGTGCGTACACACCCCCGGCTGTCTCGATCGTGCGCGTGATGACAGACTTCTCCTGCAACGGGACTCCCGGTGATCGTCTTGCTCAGCACAAGTTGATCTATCAGGACGTCCCGTTGCGTCATTCAACAGGGCTTGACGTGCAGCTCAGGACCCAAACGCAACGGTGTTGAGCTCCAGGGGGGGCTCGTGATCTCGAAGGACGACATCAGGGCGATCCTGGCCGAGGGCACCGACCTCGGCCCGCCCGAGCAGTTCCCGGACGACGCGGAGCTGGTGATGGACTCGTTCACCCTGATCGTCCTCCAGCACGGACTGAGCCGGTGCCGGGGAAGACCATGCCGAAGCTGGTCGTGGTGGAGCGCGACTACGCGGCCGCGGCCGAGAAGATGGCCGCGATCGGCCTTTTGCTGGACATGCTCGGCACGACCGCCAAGGACCTGACCTGGACACCGGACCGGGAGATCGACTACCTGCGGGCCCGCAACGGCACGGTGCGCGGCGGCGTCGGCGACGGGCGGCCCTCGATCGCCCGCGACGACCAGTTCTGCGAGGCGATCCTGGCCCTGTCCGGCACCACCAACGGCAGCCTAGCCGTCGCCTCGCTGCGCGCGCTGGAAGAGCGCACCGGCGTGGAACTGGCGGACCTGGCCGAGGAGCGCTGCGGTGACCGGATCACCTTCGAGGACACCCGCACCCAGCCGCGCGCCGTCATCACCTCCGCGGAGTGGTCCGGCACCGAGTCGGGCGGGCGCCGCTACTCCCCGTTCACCGTCAACGTCGAACGTCTCAAGCCCTGGCACACGCTGACCGGCCGGCAGCACTTCTTCCTCGACCACGACTGGATGGCCGAGTTCGGCGAGCAGCTGCCCGTTTACCGGCCGCCGCTGAACATGCTCGCGCACGTCGGCGACCCCACCCGCACCTTCGGCAGGCAGCCCGAGATCGTGGTGCGCTACCTGACCCCGCACTCGAAGTGGTCGATCCACTCCGAGTACCAGGAGAACCTGCACATGCTCACGCTCTTCCGCGGCGGCCCGGTGATCTGGATGAGCCCCAGGGACGCCGAGACGCATGCAAGCCGTCGGCTCGCTCGTGGCCGGCCTCAGTCCTGGCTCGTTCGCCTTCGTGATGGCCACCGGAATCGTCTCCACTGCGCTCGATCGCGGGGCCACCCGAACGGTGTCGGCGGCGCTGCTCGTGATCGGCCTGATCGGTTACCTGCTTCTGCTCGCGGCGTCGGCCTGGCGGCTGCTGGCCTGGCCACGGCGACTGGTCGCGGATCTGGTCGGCCCGCGCGGCTTCGCCTCGCTCACCGTGGTGGCGGCCTCCTGCGTCCTGTCGGCCCGGCTGGCAGCCGACGGCCCCGGACAGTGGCAGCCGTGCTGCTGGCCGTCGGCGAGGCCGGCTGGCTGCTGCTCGGCTACGGGATCCCGCTCGCGATGATCGCCTCGACCAGTCGTCGGCCCTGCCTCGGCCAGGTGAACGGAACCTGGTTCATCTGGGCGGTCGGCACGCAGTCGGTTGCCGTCGCCTGCGCCGCACTCGACCGGCTCACCCCGCACGTCTGGCTCGCCGTGCTCGCGTCGGTGTGCTGGGCGATCGGAATCGTCCAGCACCTGCTGACCGCCGCGCTGGTCCTGGCCCGGCTGCTGGTGCACCCGGTGGGACCCGATGACCTGATCCCGCCGTACTGGGTCTTCATGGGCGCGGCGGCGATCAGCGTGCTCGCCGGCTCGGGCCTGCTCGCGCTGCCGCCGACGCAGCGCCTGCTGCCGGGCCAGGTGACCGAGGGACTGTGTCTGATGCTCTGGGCCTTCTGCACGTGGCTCATCCCGCTGCTGATCGGGCTCGGCGTGTGGCGGCATGTCCTGCGCCGTGTCCCGCTGCGCTATGAGACGGGCCTGTGGAGCCTGGTCTTCCCGGTGGGCATGTACGGATTCGCCACCCGCCAGTTGGGCCATGCGACCGGCACCTCGTGGCTGACCGCGATCGGAGCCGGTGAAGCCTGGGTCGCCCTGGCGGTATGGGCGCTGGTGTTCCTGGCCATGCTCGCCAGCGCGATCCGCGCCTGGGCCGCCGGGCGATCGCACCACTGGCTACCTTGACCGTCCGCGTTATGGCAGTCCGTTTCAACAGCGGAGTTCCGTGTTGAGGATTGCCCATCCGCCCCGTGCCCGAACTGAAACGGCGCTGCAACTGGCCGCGACCAGCGCTATCGGGCGCCGGTCGCGGCCTGGAGCGCCAGGCTGGTCACCGACACGATCACCCAGAGGCAGGCGCCGAGCAGGAGCGGCCGCGGACCGGCGCGCCGCAGGCCGGCGAGGTCGGTCGACAGGCCGATGGCGGAGAGCGCGGTGGTGATGAGGAAGACCGAGACTTCGCTGAGCGCGCGGTGGCTCGCCGCCGGCACCAGGCCGGCCGTGTTGGCGGTGGCCACCAGCAGGAAGCCCACCAGGAACCAGGGCACCAGCCTGCACAGTCCCACCTTGCGGCCGGCGGTGGGGGATGCGGCCGAGCTGCGCCGGCGGCGTTCGGCCAGGGCGGCGAGGCCAAAGCAGATCGGGATGATCAATAGGGTGCGGGTGAGCTTGACCACGACGGCGTAGTCGGTGGCGGCGGGGCCGTAGGTGGTGGCGGCCGCCACCACGGAGGACATGTCGTTGACCGCGGTCCCGGCGAACAGGCCGAAGGCGTGCTGGCTCAGACCCAGCAGATGTCCCAGGGCCGGGAAGGTGAGTACGGCGGCGATGTTGAACAGGAAGATGGTGGAGATCGCGTAGGCCACTTCCGCGCCGGCGGCGCCGATGACCGGCGTGACGGCGGCGATCGCGGAGGCACCGCAGATGCCGGTGCCGACTCCGATCAGCGTCCGCAGGTCCGCCACGATGCCCAGTCGGCGGCCGATGACGTACGCGGCGGTGAGGCAGACGGTCAGCGAGCCGACCATCACGGGCAGCGACCCCAGGCCGACCCTGACGATCTCGGTCAGCGACAGCTGGGCGCCGAGCAGAACGACCGATAGCTGCAGGACGAACTTGCCGGCCGTGGTGATCCCCGGTCGCAATGACGCCCCGGGTCTGACCAGGGTGGCGATCAGGATACCGATGAGGATGCCGGTGACCGGGCCGCCGACCAGCGGGAGCAGCCGTCCCAGGACGGTGGCGAGCGCCGCGATGCCCAGGGCGAGCGCCAGGCCGGGGATCTTCCCGCCGAGCGCGGACCACCGGGATTTCGGGCAGGTGGCGGCCGGGTCAGGCCTGTCCACGATGTGAGCTGTCATGCTTCGATCCTGGTTTCCGGGATCCAACCGTGGTAGCTGCCGATCACCGATGGATGCATAAACTGGCGTTATGCCCTTGCCCAACCGAGTCAGTGACCTGACCGCCTACGACCTGCTGCTCTCCGTGGCCCGGCTCGGCAGTATCGGGGCGGCCGCACGCGCCCACGAAATCAGCCAGCCCGCCGCCAGCACGCGACTGAGCATGCTCGAGCGGCACCTGGGCGTAGCCCTGCTGGAGCGCTCGGCCCGCGGCTGCCGACTCACCACCGAGGGCGCACTCGTCGCGGACTGGGCGCGCACCGCCGTGGACGCCGCCGCCACGCTGGAGGCCGGCATCACCTCACTGCGCAGCAGCAGCGACAGCCGGCTCCCGGTGGCCGCCAGCCTCACCATCGCCGAATACCTGCTACCGCGCTGGCTGGCCGCGCTGCACGCCACGGCACCGGGCACCTCGGTGGCCCTGGCCACCGGAAACTCGGACGACATGGCGACCGCGGTACTCACCGGCGCCGCCCAGGTCGGCTTCATCGAGGGCCCGGACGTCCCCGACGGCCTGGCCAGCCGGGTGGTGGCCCGGGACGAGCTGACCGTGGTCGTGGCGCCCGGTCACCCGTGGGCCCGGCGGCGCTCCGGCATCACCCCGGTGGAACTGGCCGCCGCCGCACTGGTCAGCCGGGAGCACGGCTCCGGCACCCGCCGCCACCTCGAACGCGCGCTGGCCGCGCCGAGCGGCATGGAGTTGGCGTGTCCGCTGCTGGAACTGTCCTCGACGACCGCGATCAAGGCGGCCGTAATCGAGGGGGTCGGGCCCGCCGTGCTCAGCTCACTGGCTGTCGCGGGCGAACTCGCGGCCGGCAGCCTGGCCCGGGTGCCCGTCCCGGACCTCGATCTCGGCCGGGCACTGCGGGTCATCCACCTCAAGGGCCGCTCCCTGGCCGGCCCGGCCCAGACCCTGGCCGCGATCGCCATCCGCGCCATCAAGCCCGGCCGCCCGGCCCGCCGCTGAACCTGGATCCCCGATGTCACGGGCGGTCGACGCCGTTGATCAGCCCTTCCACCCGATTCGCGTCGACCGCGGTGTGGGGACCGGCGGACGCGGGCAACGGGTCCGACACGACACGGGGGATCACCCCCTTCGTGCCGCGCCCAGGACGGCGTTCCGGCCGGGGGAACGGCACGCCACACTGCGTCCGGCCCAGTAGCTGGGGGGCGAGAGGAGACCATGCGGTGTCACTGGACAGCTTCGCCTCCCGCGGCACGGTCTCGGCCGCTGGCTCCTCCTGGTCGGCTTTCCGCCTCGAC
>NZ_JBSFJV010000196.1:0-5776 GCF_053598235.1 Kitasatospora sp. NPDC001159 | reverse complement strand
CGAACAGCCCATCCTCGCCATGCACACCGGGATCATCCCGCACGAATGATCACGAGACGCAGGTGGGTTGCCTGTTACTGAGACACGCTCCTAGCTCCATCTGTGGAGGATCCCCGCTACCTCGTCGCTCCCGCAACGGGATTACGGCGGATCTGCAGCCAGTTCAGCAGTGCTCCGATCGCGGCCGTCACGGTGGCGATGACCATCAGCGTCAGGTCGGCGAGGCCGTCCATGGCGAGATCGAACCGGGGGTTGGCGGCCTCGTCGGTGAACTCCGGGTCCACCAGGCCGTCCGGGTCCTCGGTGACGCTGACCCGCTCGCCCGCGGTGTCACCCGCACCGCACTTCACGGACCCGCTGCGGCCCGGCGCGTCCTCGTAGCGCACCGCGCAGGAGTAGGTGGTGGTCTTGCCGTGACTCACCCGGACCTCGGTGACCGTGCCCGGGTGGGCCACGCCGCGCATCGACAACACGGCGGCCTGCGCGGTGTTCATGCTCAGCAGCGGGACCCCGATCAGCGGCGCGAGCAGCAGTGCCAGCGCCACGAGCCGCAGGGGGCCGGACTGGCAGAGGCTCACCAGGGCGTAGATCAGGCCGACCAGCCCGGTGATGACCAGCAACAGCGACGGGAGCAGGAACCACAGGCCGAAGGCGCCCAGCGCGCCGCCGAGCGGCAGCAGCACGGCGGCGGCGGGGATCCACAGGGCGGTCAGCAGGGGACGCCTCGGCCAGGGCGTGTCGTTCTTCCCGCCCCGGCCGCCGCGTCCGGCGCGCCGCCTGGCCCCGGGCCCGGGCGGTGGTGTCTCGATTCGCGTCATGGCGCGAGATCCTGCCAGGTCAGGAGGAGGTTGGGAGGCGGCGGGGCGGGGTCCTTTGCCGGGTCGGGCGGTGTGTGAAGGCCGGTGGCGGGAGTGGTGGACGTTACCGGTGCCCGGTGTGCCCGGGGACTCCGGGTGATCGGTCGGGCCGGGGTCGGCACCGACCATGTCGACCTGGCCGCCGCCGCCCGTCACGGCGTCACCGTCACCCATACGCCCGGCTCCAATGCGAACGCCGTCGCCGAGTTCGCCCTGGCTCAGCTGCTCGCCCTGACCCGGAACCTGGCGCCGTACAACCAGGCTTCACACCAAGGTTGTTGGAGTACGCCCGCGGCCCCCGCAGTCGAGCTGTCGGAGCTGACCCTGGGCATCGTCGGCCTCGGGCGGATCGGCCTGGTGCTGGCCGAGCGGGCAAGGGTCCTGGGCATGGACGTCCAGGGCTACTCGCGGGGCTCGGTCCGGACGCCTGTCCGCAGGATGTCCTCCCTCGGTGAGCTGCTCGCCACCAGCGACGTGGTGTCCCTGTACCTTCCGCTCACCGTGGACACCGCAGGGCTGATCGGCCGGGCCGAGCTGGCGCTCATGCGGCCGGGATCGATCCTCCTGAACGCCGCCCGAGGCGGCATCATCGACGAACAGGCCCTCGCCGACGCACTGCGCGACCCGGCGCACCCGCCGGCGTCCGCCGCCGTCGACGCCTTCGCCCACGAGCACGCCGTCTTCGCCTCGCCGCTCTTCGGCCTGCCCAACGCGCTGCTCACCCCGCACGTCGCCGGAATGACCAGAAGTGCCACGGCTGATGCGGCCGTCCGCTGCGCGGACCACATCGCGGCACTGCTCGACGGGAGGCCGGAGGGCGTTCCCGTGGTGACCTGACCGGCCGGCGGGAGGGAACGGTCGTCGGGAAGCGCGGCGCCGCCGCTTCGGCAGTGGTTGTGGACCTGGGCGGGCGGCGGCGTGTGGGGCGATTTGCTCTCACGGCTCAGGTGATGCGGCTTCCTCCGGCCGGGCCTGGGCGGTGATGGCCCGCATCAGGGTCACCGTCCGCGGGTCCGCCGGGAAGAAGGTCTCGATGGCGATCTCGTCCAGGGTGACGTCCCGGGGCGAGCCGAAGACCGTCGTGGTGTAGAGCAGGGCGAGTTCGCCGTTCCCGGTGGCCAGTCGCAGGGGGACCACCAGGTCGTACGCCGAGCCGTCCGGGGAGGACTCGCCCGGGTCCGCCGACGGGGCGGGGTAGGACTCCAACTCGGCCAGGAGCTCGGCCAGGCCCGCCGCCGAGGTGCGCTCCAGCTGGCGGCGGATGCGGCGCAGCACGTGCGCCCGCCACTGGGCGAGGTTGCGGATGCGGCGGGCGAGGCCGTCGGGATGCAGGGTCGCGCGCAGCACGTTGACCGGCGGTCGGGTCAACTCCGGTGGTACGTCGGCGAGGAACAGGGCCATCGCCCGGTTCGCGGCGAGCATCTCCCAGCGGACGTTGACCGCGAGCGCCGGGTTGGGCTCGTGGCCGGTGAGGACGGCCTCCACCGCCGTTCGGGCGGCGCCCAGGTCGCCGAAGGCGCGTTCGGCGTGCACCGGCGCGAAGCCCGCGGCGAGGTAGAGGGAGTTGCGCTCGCGCAGGGGGACGTCGAGTTCGTCGCACAACCGCCGGATCATGTCCCGGCTCGGGTTGGCCCGGCCGGTCTCGATGCAGCTCAGGTGCCGGGTGGACAGCTCGGCGGCGATCGACACGTCGAGCTGGGAGCGGTGCCGGCGCCGGCGCCAGCCGCGCAGCAGCGCTCCGACCGGTTCGGCCGTGGTGGTCGTCATGACGTCCAGGCTGCCGGGTGACGCGCGCGAGGGCAATGACCTCGGAGGTCATCGACGGGCAGCACGCCCCGGCGCACAGTCGAGAAGCGCAAGCACGATCCGATCCACCGGACGAAGGGACACCGGCCGTGACTGACACCACAGTTGAGGACTTCGCACAGTTCGACCAGTACGTGCGGTTCTGGAACACCGACGGCGAGGAACAGAGCCGGCTCGCGGAGGCCGTTTTCGCCGAGGGCGTCGAGTACCGCGCGATGGTCGGCGTGCTCAGCGGGGCGGAGGCGTTGATCGACCTCCGCCGGCAGTTCGTCGCCCACCTGGGCGCCGTCACGCTGCGCCTGCGCCGCACCCCCGAGGTGCACCACCAGCGGGCCAGGATCGAGTGGGAGCTGCTGACCGGCGGGGGTGAGGGCACCTCCTTCGCCGAGGGGACGGACGTGGTCCAGCTGGACGACGACGGTCGGATCGCCGCCGTCACCGTCTTCGTGGACCGGGCCCCCGAGGGCTCCGACGCCGCCGCGCACCACTAGATCCGTGACGGCAGGACCTGCCAGGAAGGTTCCAGCGGCAGGACGTGCCCGGTCAGCGACTCGACGTCGGCCGGGACGTCCGCGCGGGCGCGCAGCGCGGGGAGTGCGTCGGCGGTGTAGGCCGCGTGGGCCTCGGGGGAGGTCCAGAGGGTGGTGACCAGGTAGCGGTCGGCGGCGAGGCGGGTGACGGTGCCCGCGAGCATGCCGCCGGCCGCTGCCATGCCGGGGGCCCAGACCTCGCGCTGGACCGCCAGGAAGTGGTCGGTACGGCCCGGGCGCAGCACGCAGTCGGCGGCGCGCAGCAGGGTGGCGTGCTTCAGAGCATTCGTGGGGGAGGGCGCCGAGCCCGGCATGGTGAGCGCCACCGGGCCGGCGGCCACCTGGATCGAGCTCCAACTGCCGTGCTGGGCCGCCTCGGCGGCGACAACGTCATGACGTTCGCGCATGAAGCAGCCGTACGCCTCCTCGTCCGCCCAGAGGGCGAGTACGAGTGCCCGGCCGTCCGTGCGGGACCAGCCGCCCGCCTGGCCGACCAGCCCCGGCTGGTCTGCGAGCGCCGCCCATCGGCGCTGGCCGGCGGCGAAGGTCCCGTGCGCGCCGGGCCGCACCCGGCAGTCGATCCACTTGCCCCACATGCGGGCCATCATGCTGTGTCCGGGGGGAGGAGGATCAATCGGTCGGAGGTCGCCGGGGCACTCCGTCCGGGGACGTAGGTGTGCCGGGTCGTGGGCAGGTCGCATGAACGGCGAATCCCCGTCGGCGGAGTGTGCCAACGGGCCGTCGACGGGCCGTCGGTGGGGGCTGCTAGCCCTGCTTGATCGCGGAGATGTCGAACTCCAGGACGACCTTGTCGCCGACCAGGACGCCGCCGCCCGCCAGCGCAGCGTTCCAGGTCACGCCGTATTCCTTGCGGCTGATCGTCACCGAGCCTTCCAGGCCAACCCGCAGGTTGCCGTACGGGTCGACGGCGTTGCCCGTGTACTCGAAGTCGATGGTGACCGGGCGGGTGGTGTCCTTGATGGTGAGCTCGCCGGTCACCCGGTACTCGGTATCGGAGCCGGGCTCGACGGAGGTGGTGCGGAAGGTGATGTCGGGGTGGTTGGGGGCGTCGAGGAAGTCGTTGGTGCGCAGGTGCTGGTCGCGTTGTTCGACCCCGGTGTCGATGCTCTCGGCCCTGATCGTCAGCTGGGCGGTCGAACGGGACGGGTCGCCGCCGTCCAGGTGGGCGGTGCCCTCGAACTGGTGGAACGCGCCGCGGACCTTGGTCACCATGGCGTGGCGTGCGACGAAGCCGATCCGGGTGTGGGCGGGGTCGAGGACGTAGTTCCCGGTGAGCTGGGGGAGTGAGACGGTCATGGTGTGCCTCCAAGGTGGTCTGGGCCCTGGCGACGGTGTGCCCGGGGCGTCCCCCGACCACGCCGGGGTTCCCCCTCTTCCGCCCGGCCGAGGCGCGCTGCGGAGCGTCAGGGTGCAAACTGCCAGCCCGTCGCGACACCGCCTGGCCCGCCGCGCGGCACCCTCGCGGCAAGTTAGCGCCCCGCGTCGACCGAGGACAGCCGCTCCAGGATCCGTTCCATGCCGCTGGTCCAGGTGGCCTCCGGGGCGACGACGGCCTGGTCGAGGTCGCCGTCCAGCAGGCACTGGGCGACCCGCTCGTGCTCCTCGGCGGCGCTGGTCCGCCGCGCTGCTGCTGCCCCCGCTGCGCCTCTGACCGACCCCGGGCCGAGCGGCCGAGCGGCTGAGGACTGAGCGGCTTTGGCTCCCGGCCCCCTGACCAGGCATGATCGGGGGCATGGTCGAACGAGTCATTGCAGCGTGTGACGGAGCAGCCAAGGGCAACCCGGGCCCGGCGGCCTGGGCCTACGTGGTCGCCGACAGTGCCGGGGCGCCCCAGCGCTGGGAGGCCGGGCCGCTCGGGCACAGCACCAACAACATCGGTGAGCTGACGGCGCTCCAGCAGCTGCTGTCCGCGACCGACCCGGCCGCCCCGTTGGAGGTGCGGTTGGACAGCACCTACACCCGCGACTCGGTGACCAAGTGGCTCAAGGGGTGGAAGCGCAACGGCTGGAAGACGGCCGCGGGCAAGCCGGTGGCCAACCGCGAGCTGATCCAGCGGATCGACGAGCTCCTGGAGGACCGGGACGTCACCTTCGTGTACGTCCCCGCCCACCAGGTGGACGGCGACCCGCTGAACGCCATCGCCGACAAGGCCGCCAGCGACGCCGCCCGCACCCAGCAGGCCGCCGCCGGGACCGCCGCCGACCTCCCGGTGCCCGACCCGGCCGCGGCTGCCAAGGCCCCCAAGGCCCGCAGCACCCGCGCCGCCTCGACGAGCAGCGGCGGCGGTACCGGCAGCACCACCAAGCGGACCGGCTCGCGCACCCTGAACGCCCGCTTCCCCGGCACCTGCCCGTGCAGCCGCTCGTACGCCAAGGGCGACAAGATCACCAAGGTGGGCAGCAGCTGGGGCCACCCGGAGTGCGCCGCCGCCCACGCCTGACTCGGGCATTTCGACGTCGTCGCCTGAGTACCGGTGGTCAGGGGCCGGCCCGGGCGGGGGCGGGGCGCGTTCGGGCGTGTGTCTGCGCCCGGCGTCCGGGTCAAAGGGCCGGTGCGGACCCG
>NZ_JBSFJV010000195.1:0-5779 GCF_053598235.1 Kitasatospora sp. NPDC001159 | reverse complement strand
AGCAGACCCCGAAGGGCCCGACGTGCGCGATACTGGGATTGAACCAGTGACCCCTACCGTGTCAAGGTAGTGCTCTCCCGCTGAGCTAATCGCGCCTGGTGTGGCGGTCTTGCAGCAGACCCCGAAGGGCCCGACGTGCGCGATACTGGGATTGAACCAGTGACCCCTACCGTGTCAAGGTAGTGCTCTCCCGCTGAGCTAATCGCGCGGGGAGGTTTCCCGGATGAACCGGGTGAACCTCTTGGAGGTGGAGACGGGATTTGAACCCGTGTACACGGCTTTGCAGGCCGTTGCCTCGCCTCTCGGCCACTCCACCAGGCAACACACGAAGAACGATCTTACACTGTTCTCCATCGAGCGGACGACGAGATTCGAACTCGCGACCCTCACCTTGGCAAGGTGATGCTCTACCAACTGAGCCACGTCCGCCTGCCTCCCGGGATCTTCACCGCTTTTCTTCGGCTGCGCTCCCTGGCGACGTGTTGAACTCTAGCGGATTCCTGGGCCAGCTAAAAATCCGTTCCCGCAGCGTGCCGAGGGGACGCCCTCGGCGTGCCGCCCGGTCCGCTCTCCGGACGGGTCACCGGCCGCCACCTGCGGAGCTTCCGGACGATCATCCGCAGGCCATCCGGCGCACACCCGCGCGACGCACACAACTGCTCGTACGCGGGGGTGTGAGCCCGGCCAGGCCCTCGCCCCCCGACCTACACTTCAGGCACCGCCACCCCCAGCACCCCCGCGCAGGAGAACCGTGTCCGGCCACCCCGACCCCCGCACCCCGCTCGCCCGCTTCGGAGGCCGCCTGGCCACCGGCCTGCGCGACGTCACCTCGGACCCGGCCGCGCTCGACTCCTCCGGCTACTGGGCCGTCGCCTACGACTTCGAGGGCCGGCTGACCTGCGCCCGGTTCGACGAGGTCCGCCCCGCCCCCGCTCCGCCCTCCGGCGCCGGCTGGCACGGCCCGGACGCCGGCAGCTGGCACAGCTCCCTGGACCGCGCCGCCTACACCGCGGGCGTACGCCGCATCCGCGAGCACATAGCCGCCGGCGAGGTCTACCAGGCGAACCTCTGCCGGGTGCTGTCCGCGCAGCTGCCCGACCCCGACCGCAGCGACATCGACGCCCTCACCGGCCTGCTCGCCCACGGCAACCCCGCCCCCTACGCGGGCACCATCCGGCTGCCCGAGCACGGCGTCGAGATCGCCACCGCCTCTCCCGAGCTCTATCTGCGCCGCAGTGGACGCACCGTCTCCTCCGGCCCGATCAAGGGCACCGGCCGCACCGAGGACGACCTCCTCGACAAGGACCACGCCGAGAACGTGATGATCGTCGACCTGGTCCGCAACGACCTCGGCCGCGTCTGCGAGACCGGCAGCGTCACCGTCCCCGACCTCTGCGTCGTCGAGAAGCACCCCGGCCTGGTCCACCTGGTCTCCACCGTCGAGGGCACCCTGCGCGAGGGCGACGGCTGGCCCGGGCTGCTCGCCGCCACCTTCCCGCCCGGCTCGGTCACCGGCGCCCCCAAGTCCAGCGCCCTGCGGATCATCGAGGCCCTGGAGACCGCCCCGCGCGGCCCCTACTGCGGCGCCGTCGGCTGGGTGGACGCCGACCGCGGCGAGGGCGAACTCGCCGTCGGCATCCGCACCTTCTGGCTCGACCGGCAGGACCCCCAGGCGCCCGTCCTGCGCTTCGGCACCGGCGCCGGCATCACCTGGGGCTCCGACCCCGAACGCGAGTGGGACGAAACCGAACTGAAGGCCGCCCGCCTGGTCGCGATAGCGTCGGGCAGCGCAACCGACCCGACCGGGGCGTGAGCCCCGCCCGTGCTCGGGGAGTGTCTTGCGGATCTTTGCCGGGCCCGCGACGCGACCTGATCCGACAAGAGCCACAAGACGCGCCCCTAGGAGCAGCCTCGATGCACACCCGCACCACGAGCTGGGTCAACGGAACACTCGTCGACTCCGCCGACGCCGCGCTGTCCGTCCTGGACCACGGACTCACCACCGGCGACGGCGTCTTCGAGACCATGAAGGCCGTCGACGGCAAGGCCTTCGCGGTCACCCGCCACCTCGACCGGCTCACCCGCTCCGCCCGCGGCCTCGGCCTGCCCGACCCCGACCACGACCTGGTCCGCGAGGCCTGCGCCCAGGTCCTCGCCGCCAACCCCGCCCCGCTCGGCCGCCTGCGGGTCACCTACACCGGCGGCAACTCCCCGCTCGGCTCCGAGCGCGGCACCGCCGGCCCGACCCTGGTGGTCGCCCTCGGCGCCATCAACCGCCGCCCGGACGAGACCGCCGTCGCCGTCGTCCCCTGGCGCCGCAACGAGCACAGCGCCGTTGCCGGCCTCAAGACCACCTCGTACGCCGAGAACGTGGTCGCCCTGGCCGCCGCCCACCGGGCCGGGGCCTCCGAGGCCCTGTTCGCCAACACCGCAGGCCGACTCTGCGAGGGCACCGGCTCCAACGTCTTCACGGTCATCGGCGGCCGCCTGCTCACCCCCGTCCTCGCCTCCGGCTGCCTGGCCGGCATCACCCGGCAACTGGTCATCGACTGGTGCGGCGCCGAGGAGGCCGACCTCCCGCTCAGCGCACTCCAGGACGCCGAGGAGATCTTCCTGACCTCCACCACCCGTGACGTCCAGGCCGTCACCCGCGTCGACGACCGCGAACTGCCCGGCATCGGCCCGGTCACCGCCAAGGCCATGGCCGTCTTCGCGGAGCGCAGCGGCGACGACCTCGACCCGTGATCCCCGCCCCGCGAATAATGCTCGGGGCGGGCGGGGAAGGGACCACCACTTGACATCATCCTTCGGGCCGAAGCCGGAGGACTCCGACCCTCACCGGTCGGGCTTTCTGCTTCACAGCCGATTGCCGACCTGGGGCTACCAGTGAAGGGACGGTGTGCCGCCCATCGGTCCTGCACCAGCTCCGCAGGCCTGACTTCCCGCCAGCCGGCGGTGGGCCAGCCGAAACTTGGCTATTGATCCGACTATGCGTGACAAACGTATCGCGGACGGTGATCCCTCAGGGTGGGGGATTTGGAGGCATCACATGACCACTACGCTGCGCCCCGAGGGCCCGGAGACACCCACCACGGCCGGCGGCCTCACCAGACGCTGGCGGATCCTGGCGAACGGCCACCCGGTCGGCGCGTTGCGCACCACCTCGGCCCGGCACGGCAGCCAGCTCTGGGGCGAGATATCGGAGTTGGAGGTCGCTGAGGGGCGCGGCCGGGGTCGCGGCACGTTCGGCGCGCTGGCCGCGGAGGAGGTGCTGCGCAACTGGGGCTGCACCCGGGTGGACGTCAACGTCCCCGAGTCGGCCCCGATCGCCCGCGGCCTCGCCGCCACCCTCGGCTACACCGAGCGGATGCGGAACCTGGGCAAGACCCTGACCGTCGCCCCCGTCCTGCCCGCCGGCGTCACCGCCCGCCCGATCGACGCCGCGGAGTTCCCGGCCTGGCTCGACCGGGCGGCGGAGGGCTACGTCGCCTCGCTCATGGGCTCCGGCCTCAGTGAGGAGCAGGCCCGCGCCAAATCGTGGCTGGACCACCAGAACGTGCTCCAGCAGGGCGTCGACAGCCCCGGAGTCGCCCTGCGCCGGCTGTACGGCGCCGACGGCGCACCGGAGCCGCTCGGCTCGCTCTGGGTGGAACTCCACCTGCGCGACCTGCCGGACGGCACACCGCTCGCCTGGGTCATGGTCGTGGAGGTGTCCCCGGCCCGCCGGGGCCGGGGACACGGTCGCACCCTGATGCTGCTCGCCGAACACGAGTGCCTGGCTGCCGGGGTGCGCGAGATCGGCCTCAACGTCTTCTCCGGCAACGAGGTCGCCATCCGCCTCTACGACTCGCTCGGCTACCGGATCACCGGCCGGTGCTACGGCAAGTCACTGTGAGGAGTTGACGGAACGTCAGGAGGCCCTGGCCGCCTCGATGACGGTGACGATCCGCTCCCGCAGCCCCTCCTGGCTCCGCCCGCCGTCCAGCCGCTCGCCGCCGATCACGTACGTCGGCGTGCCGGTGACCCCGATCGCCTTGCCCTCGGCCTGGTCGGCGTCCACGGTCAGCATGTGCCGGCCGTCGATGAGCGCGGTCTCGACCTCCTCGACGTCCGCCCCGACCTCCCGGGCCACCTCCAGCAGCACCTGCTGCCCGCGCGCGTCCAGCTCCTCGACCCGCGCCAGCAGCGCCTCTACGAAAGGCCAGCCCAGCCCCTGGGCGAACGCCTCCTCGGCGGCCTCCGCGGCGGCGTAGGCGTGCTTGTGCTTCTCCAGCGGGAAGTGCCGAAGTTCCACCGGCAGCGCGTCACCGTACTGTGCGCGCAGCGCCAGTACGTCGTCCAGTGCGGTGCGGCAGTCCGGGCACTGGAGATCGCACCAGAACTCAAGGCGGGGGAGGGAACCATCGATCATTCCCCCAGTGTTCCACTAGTGGGTGCCCGCTTCCGCCGGTGGTGCGCCCGGGGCGGACCGACAGGGAGGCACCGATGACCAGGACGACCGCGAGCGAAGGGGCGGGCCCGTGCTGACCGCGGCGATCAGCTTCCTCCTCACCGCCGGCGCAGTGGCGGTCGCGGGCCTGCGGGCCTGGCGGCGGCGCTTCCGCTCGGCGACCCGGTGGTTCGCGGTGGCCCTGCTGCCCGCCGGGCTCTACCTGACCGGGTTGTTCCCGCTGGCCAGCACGATCGGCCGGGAGTTCGCCGACTGGGTGGCCAAGCTGGTCCTCGACCCCCGGGTGTGGACCGGCATCGTGCTGCTGGGCGTCTCCGCCGTCCTGTTGCTCACCACCCGGTGGGTGGGCCGCCGCGACGCCGTCGAGGGCGCCCCGGAGCGCCCGGCGGCGGCCGGACCGGCCCCGGAGCGCCCGGCGGTGGCCCAAGCGCCGAAGGCCCCGAAGAAGCCGGCGGCGGGCAGGCGGGACGACGGCCTCGGCGACTTCGCCGACGTCGAGGAGATCCTCCGCAAGCGCGGAATCTGAGCACGCCGGGAGCGTCAGGCGGAGGTCACGGCCTCCGCCGACCGCTGCCGCGCCCGGTAGGCGGCGACGTGCAGCCGGTTGCCGCAGGTGCGGCTGTCGCAGTAGCGCCGTGAGCGGTTCCGGGAGAGGTCCACGAAGACCCGCGCGCAGTCCGGCGCCTCGCACCTGCGCAGCCGCTCCCGCTCGCCCGCCATGAGGATGAAGGCCAGCGCCATGCCCAGCTCGGCCGCGAGGTGGTCGCCGAGCGCGGCGTGCGGCGCGAAGTAGTGCATGTGCCAGTCGTGGTGGTCGTGGTTGACCAGTCGGGGCGTCGTCCCCGCGGCCGCGACGACCGCGTTGACCAGTTCGGCGGCCTCTTCGGTGGACTCCGTCGCGAACACCTCGCGCAGTCGGGTGCGCAGCTCGTGCACCCGCCGCAGGTCGTCCTCGGTCAGCGAGTCGATCTCGCTGATCTCCTGGCGGACCACGAAGGCGTCCAGTGCGGCGATGTCCGGCAGCCGCTCGTCGCCGCACACCTCGGGCGCGGTGTTGAGCAGATCCACGAGGATGCTCAGCGCGCACTCGGTGTCATGGGTGATCAGCACGTTGGGGCTCCTCGCGCAGGGGGACTCCGGTGCCCCGCGTCCACGGTTACCCCAGACCATACCGGCCCTTGCGGCAGAAGGGCGGAGCGTTTGTTCGAAGGCTTGTACGGATCCCGTCAGAGCGTCCTAAAGCGGGCGCCACCCGGGCGCGAGGCCCCCGCTGTACGGCTTCTGCGGGGCCCCGCGGGGCCCCGGGAACGACGCAGGCACCCGGCAGCG
>NZ_JBSFJV010000194.1:0-5944 GCF_053598235.1 Kitasatospora sp. NPDC001159 | reverse complement strand
CACGATCCCGATGGATCAAGCCTGCCGTCCGGCGGCCGACACTATGCCTCACCAGCGGAAATACACCGATCACGTCCGATAAGACAACGGCTTCTCAACGCATCAGCCGACACCCCGGGACCCTCCGGCCGCCCAGCAGCACACCCGACCCGGACGCCGCCGCGCAGCCCTGCCGCCGACCATTGGACTCACCGCCATCCACGCCTGCCGCCGCACCACGCACCGTCACAAAGGCGGTCCTTCACCAGGTCGAGCGCCCTCATCCAGCTCGTAAACGCGTGGCACAGCGTCGTCCTCACGGCCGCAGCTGCGCGAGGACGACGACCAGGACGTCGGGAACGTCGGCAGGCACCGAACAGGCCCCGACGGACCCGGTGAAGTCCGGCGTCGGCCATACGGGCAGTCAGTTTTCTGTTCTGTACTACGTGCTTTCCCACACCCACCGTGCATCACCCCCGGAGCCACCTCTCGATAAGCATCACCTGCCCGACGTGCGCAGCCGCGGACGACACCGCCGCCGTACAGGACGCCCTGCTGGACGCCGATCGGCCCCTGGACCCGCCGACCCGGGAGCTGCTGGCGGTGCCGCCGGAGCGCGGGGCCACGACCGGGGTCGCAGTCACCTTCTTCGTTCTGGCCGGCTTCTTCGGCCTGCTGGGCCTGCTGGGCCTGCGCACCCTGCTCTCCGGTGACGACGGTGGGAGCTCCGAGGCCGCGTACCGGGTCGGCTACCACTACGGCGCGTTGCTCGTTGCGGCGGTCCTTCTGGGCATCGGACTCACCGTCCACTCCGACCACCGGAGCCGTCGCAGGGACACGGCCGACCAGTGGCCGCACGACCATGGACAGTGGCAGAAGCTCCAACGGGTGTGGCGGGAGACCTGGTTGTGCCGCCACTGCCGCGTCGCGTTCCTCCCCGCCGCAGCAGTGCGCCCCGAGGCCGCCGCCGCGTCCTGCGTACCGATCACGCAGTTCCCGCAGTGGACCGCCGCCCTCGCCCGTCAGGGCGCGGGCCGCCCCGGTCCCCCAGCCGGCCGGTAGTACCCGGGCCTCGAGGAGCCGCCTGGGCCGTGGTGGAGATCGCGGGCACGTCGGCGGGCCGTGCGGAGCGGTGGGCGGTATGGAAGGTGACGGCGGGTGCGGTGGGGCCCGCTTCGCCGGGCCGGGTCGAAGGCGGGTGCGGTACTGTCGTGGCAGGGCCGGGAAGAAGGGGATCCCGGGCGGGCGTGCACACCATCGGGCGCCACGTCCACGGGGGACGGTCGACTGCGGCACCGAACGCCTTCCCCCCGCCCCGGCACACCTGCGCCGGGCGCTCCACGGGGACGTGTGTACTATCACCCGACGCGCCCAATGCCCAACAGTGTCACGGTCGCTCGCCGGAGGGCGGGCCACCGCGAAAGCGCTGGAACTGTGGTGACATCGGGTCGAACAGGACAGGCCGTGCCGTCGAACGTGGAGTGGTCGAATGCCATCACCGGGGCGCCGCAAGGCCCTCCTCGTCGTGGGCGCCGTCGTCGCCCTGGCTACTCTGTCCGCAGTGGTGCGCTATGCGGACCGCGAGCCCAGAGCTGACGCGGGGCTGTTCAGCCAGGTGCTCCTCAGCGCCGACGGCCGCACCCTCACAACACCGGTCATGTGGGCACCGTGCCAGGAGGCCGAACCGCGGCTGTTTGCGCGCGAGACGCCGCAGACGGTCGCCGCGGATCTGAAGACCGGGCGCACCGTGGACCAGACCCACGAGTGCCCCTCAGCCGGCCGTCTGGTCAGTCTCACACTCCACGCCCCTCTGGGGACCAGACAGCTGTCGGAGGCCAACACGGGAAAGCCCTTCGTCCCGTTCCCCGCCGCCCGGCTCGCCGACGTCGGCTACCTCCCCCCGGGCTTCACCGCGATATCGGACGTCCCACAGGTCTTCGGCTCCGTGGCCGGACCCTGGACTCCCAATCCGTACAACCGCAGCGACACCGTGCCCTCCTGGACCCGCTACTACGCGACCGTCGGCAAACCCGCGCTGAGCATCACCCAAAACCTCCCCGCAGCCGGCACCCACGACCCGGCACCGGGCACCCATGCCGGTCCACCGATGTCCGTCAACGGCCACAGCGCATCCCTCGTGTGCGACACGGATTCCGAACGCGCCCTCACCTGGTCCGACGGCGTCAGTACCTTCACCGTGGTGAGCATCGACCCGCACCACGCGGCGCTCTCGCCCTCCGAGCTCCTCCGGGTGGCCAACGGCCTGCAGAACCCCTGAAAGGCACGAACAGCACGCATCCGTCCTCTGCCTCGGCACCCCGAGCAACGGCGGCCCCGTGCCCCATCACGGATTCGAGGCCGTCCAGGCGCTGCGCGACCCCTGAAGGGTGTCTTTACTGTCGTACGGTGGCTGAGCAGCGGCTTTGCAAGTGGTCGTCTCACGGGCATGATCGGGGTTCGTGGGTCTGCGACTGCTGTACTTGATCTTCTGCCGGGTGTTGGACTGGCTGACACTACTGGGGCGCTCGTCAGCTGCGAGAAACGCCGAGATCCTCGTCCTGCGTCACGAGGTTGCCTTGCTCCGCCGCCAGATCGAGCGACCACGGATGTCGTGGGCCGACCGCGCGGTACTCTCCGCACTCGCCCGAAAGCTACCGACCGCGCTGCGCCGCCACCGGCTGGTCACCCCGGGCACGCTGCTGGCCTGGCATCGGCGCTTGGTCCGCTGGAAGTGGCGACAGCCACCGGCCAGGCCCGGTCGGCCACCGCTGCCCGACGAACTCGTCGCGCTCATCCGGCGCCTGGCCACGGACAACCGGACCTGGGGCTACGTCAGAATCCAAGGGGAGCTTCGACGGCTCGGTCATCGGGTCGCCGCTGCCACCATCCGCCGAGTCCTTCGCCGCCTCGGACTGCCGCCCGCACCGCAGCGCGCCTCCCGGCAGAGCTGGCGGACCTTCCTGCATGCCCAGGCTCACACGCTTCTGGCCTGCGATTTCATGCACGTGGACACCGTTTTCCTCAAGCGCCTGTATGTCTTCTTCGTCATGGAGATCAAGACCCGGCGTGTCCATGTCCTCGGCGTCACCGCCCATCCGAGCGGCGAGTGGGTGGCGCAGCTCGCCAGGAATCTGCTGATGGACCTGGGAGACAGAGCCGGGGGCTTCCGGTTCCTCATCCGCGACCGCGACACCAAGTTCACGGCCGCCTTCGACGCCGTCTTCGCCGGCAACGGCGCGGCCGTGATCCCGACTCCGCCGCAGAGCCCGCGCTCGAACGCCTTCGCGGAACGGTGGATACGCACCGTGCGCGCCGAATGCACCGACCGACTGCTCATCACCGGCGAACGGCATCTGCGCGCCGTCCTCGCCGAGTACACCGAGCACTACAACACCGGCCGCGCCCACCGCGGCCTGGAGCTGCGCGCCCCGGACGACGAACCCAACGTCATCCCGTTGCCCACCGCAGCCATTCGGCGCCGTCGAGTACTCGGCGGACTCCTCAACGAGTACCACGGCGCCCCGATCCAGTCACCTCGCAGCCCGCAGGGAACCCCCAGTTCAGCGGCCTGATCCGAGTTTTGACACCCCTCAGGCCCGCTTCTGGCCGCACCTGGCCCGCAGCCCCTACCGACCGCCGGCCATGGACGAGCTGCCCCACTTCCGCAAGGCGATGCGGCAGATGATCGTCCTCAAGGTGCCGCAGATCCCCGCGCCGGGCTACATGGAGCAGGTCGCCGAGGCCCTCTCCGCCGTGCTGGCCCGCACGGTCACGGCATAGCCGCGAACGCCTCCTGCACCGCCTCGCGCCGCTCGGTCCACCAGGCCAGGAAACGCTCGGCGGGCAGGAACAGGTGGTCGCACGAGTGGTCGTCACGGTCGTAGTGGAAGACCAGCTGCCAGTAGTCCGACATACGCTTCCACCACAACCGCTCCACCGCGTCCGCCAGTGCCGGCACCGGGATCGGCACCACCGACCGGTAGCCGGCAACGAACGCGGACGTCCGCTCCAGGTCTAGGAAACCGTCCTCACCGCCGAACTGCACGGTGGCGGTGCGGGCGACCTCCTCGCCGAACGGGCGCACGCGGATGCGGTCCCAGTCGATCACCCCGGCGATCTTGCCGTCGCGCCACAGGACGTTGCGGTGCTGCACGTCACCGTGCGTCCAGCCCACCGGGCCGGCCGCCACCTCGGTGAGGGGGTGAAAGTGGGCGTACTTGTCGAGCAGTGCCTTGCGCTCGCCCAGCGCGTGGGCCGCCTCGGCGTCGAAAGCTGTCGGGCTGTCCAAGGCGGCGATCAGCCTGAGGAAGCGGTCCGCTTCGGCGCGCGCCCAATACGGGGTGATCACCGGGGCTGCCGGGGGCTCCGATGCCGGCGGCAGCAGGTGGGCGGTTCGCTCGTGGTTCAGGCTCCGGTGGATCTGGCCGAGCAGGACACCGAGGTCCGCCGCCTGGTCCAGGGGGAGTTCCGTCCCGGGCCGGTGGTCGCCTTCCAACCAGGGGATCAGGCAGTAGCCGCGGCCCGCGACCTCCGCAACGGTCTCCCAAGAGGGGGTGGCCATCGGCCGTCCGACCGGAACGCCGGCGTCGGCCAGTTCCGACAGGACCGCGAGGTTGCGGCGGGCGAGCGGCAGCGGCACGTCCACGATCCGCTTCAGGGCGAACGCGCCCTTGGCCGTCTCCAGCCGCCAGTTGCCGTTCATCAGACCGTTGGGCAGGAAGTGGCACGCCTGGATCTCACCGAGCCCGAAGGACTCACCGAGGACCACCAGGTCCTCCTCGATCTTGCTGTAGCGCGAGCCACACGAGGCGTCGTCCATCGCTTCCGTCACCTCAAGCAGGCTAGCGGAGACGAGGGCTAGGCGAGGCCGGTTCGGGCCACCGCTCACCGGCCGAGCGGCGACCGGCTCAGCATCGATGCGGTAGTCCTCACCATGAACGACCGCCCCGAAGAGTTTCCTCGGGCGATGGCCTCGCTCCTCGCCCAGGAGGGGGCCGACCTGCGTGTGGTCATCGTCGGCAACGGCTGCGAACCGGACTACGTGCCTGACGGCGTCACCCCTCTGGCCCTTCCGGAGAACCTGGGGATCCCCGAGGGCCGCAACGTTGGAGCCGACGCCCTGGCCGGACCCGAGGCCGGCGAAATTATCACCGCCACTGCTGCCCGCCGACGAACGGGTCGGCAGGCAGCAAGCTGTCAGTCGGTGGCGGCGTTGAAACCGACTCCGGCCACGTAGCTGTAGGCGTCGTAGTCGGATCTGGTGCTCCCCGCTGTGAGCGGAGAGCACGAGTCGGGGATCGCGTCCGTGGGTCAAATGACCCCGACCCGCGAGAAGACCGCGTGGCTCTTGCACGCGAAGTCCGACTATCCGCTGTGGCCGGAGCCCGGGGCGCTGGTGTGCGGGCTCCGCTTGGTGGACGGCAACGGTGACCTGTGGGGCGCCGTCTACTGGCGTACGACGGGTGCCATCCCCGAGCAGTGGCCAGTTGTTCTGTGGGAGCGCAATCACCCCTTCGTCGAGTTCAACCTGAGCATGACCGGCCTCCTGGTGAAGTGGCTCACCGAGGCCTCGAACATCGACTTCGATCGGCGCCTGGTCTTCGGGACTCCCCATTCACGGTTCATCCACTGGCGCGCCGAGCGCGAGATGCGCGAGCAGAGTATCGACCCCTGGGAGTATCTGGAACCGCTCTACATCGAAGCGAACGAGGCGTGGGAAGAGCAGAACCTGAGGCCTCGTCCCGGGTCGTGACTGTCCCGGCTGGCGCAGTTCGAACGGGCCAGCGACCCACGCCGACGGACGGGTGCTTGAGCTGGAACCACTACAGCGGTGGCGCAGTCACGTATACCAGCCGAACAGGCCAGATCGACTGAGAAGCCGTGATCAAAGCGCTCTTGGGGCTTGAGGGCCGGACGGAGATTCGATTCTCGGTCCCGTTCGGGTGATCGCGTGCCGGCCGGCGCA
>NZ_JBSFJV010000193.1:0-6178 GCF_053598235.1 Kitasatospora sp. NPDC001159 | reverse complement strand
CGACACGACGCGCCAATACTGCCCGCACACCCCTCCGCGTCATGCCTGACCAGCGGGAATCACACGATCACGCCCGGATTGATAACGGCTTCTGAGACCACCGGTCCAACTTCGCTGTCGCAAACCAGCGTCGGTCCAACTCCGATGGCACGCGGTCCAGCTCCGCTGTCACAGGTCACCAACGTTGGCGGCCGTGCGCGGCACCAACGTTGGTGGCGGCCGTTACGTGATCGTTGCGGCGGTGGGGGCTGTTCACCAAGGGATACACCAAGGTGTGCGGGCTTCCCTACGGCGACCGCGCGGGGCATCGAGCCCCGCGCCGAGCCGAGAGGGGTACCCCTGCGATGACGACGGGCAAGAAGCGGGCGAGGACCGGGGCGGAGCCGGACAGCGAGACGCGGGAGGTGGAGATCACCTGGGCGGTGGTGGCCTCGCTGTTCCAATTCCGGATCGCCACCGCCGAGCAGCTGCGCCGGCTGCACGCCCCGGACAGCAGCATCGAGAAGATGCGGGCCCGGCTGCGCAGACTGCGCGAGCAGGGTCTGGCCGAGGAGCTGGTGCTGCCGCAGTCCGGGCGGGCGAAGGGCTGGTTCCTGACCGAGCACGGCGCCCGGATCGCCGGGGTGTTCCCCGAGCTGGCGGACATCCCCGCCCCCCGGCTGCCCGGCGACAAGGAAGCCTTCAAGTTCACCCTGTACCACCAGCTCGCCGTCGTACGGACCCACCTGGTGTTCCTCACCGACGCCCGCCGCCGGGGCGACGCCTACGGGCCGTTCGACCTGATCCCGGAGATCACCCACCGCTTCGCCAAAGGCAAGGAAGGCACCGTGCGCCCCGACGGCCTGCTCCACTACGGCCGCACCGCAGGCGAGCGCCGCTCCACCCACCAGGCCTTCGTCGAGGTCGACCGCGGCACCATGGGCGGCACCCGGCTGGCCGCCAAACTGAACGCCTACGCCCGCTACTGGGCCACCGCGCCACTGCCGCCCGGCGTCCGGCCGGGCACCACCGAGGCCCAGGGCGGCGGCGATCCGCTCTGGGGACGCCGCTACCCGCGCTTCCCGACACTGCTGTTCGTCCTCACCGGCACCGGCCAGGCCGGCTTCGCCAACCGCGCCGACGACCTCGAGCGCACCGCCCGCACCCCGTACGTCGCCAAGATGCTGCGCACCGTCCCCGCCGGCGTCGCGAAACTGGAGGACCTGGAGGACGAAGGCCCCAGCTCCGACCTCTGGTGGTCGATCGCCGACCTCGAAGCCGGACCCGCCCCCTGGTGGGAACTGACCGGCACCACGCCCTGACCCACACCACCACCCATACCTTGATGCCCGTCCCGCACCGCTGGGGCGGGCATCAAGGTGACCGGACCGGATCGGCTGCGGACCACCGAGGTGCGAACGAGGTGGTGTCAGTGAGGAGTCTCTGTTGTTGTGGGGGGGCATCAGGCAGGGGGTGTTGACGCTGAAGGCCAGAAGCCCTCCGCTCGTGGTCTCGACAGTGACCAGGTATCGGCTCGATGCCTGGGATGCGTCGAGGACTGTGTCCACCTTGCCGTTGACGCTCTCCCGGTAGCCGTCGATCTTGAAGCCCTGCTGTTCGAGCATCGTGCGGACCTTGCGGACGGCCTCAGGATGCTGTTCGAGTGGGGTGGAGCTGTAGACCGCGTACATCAGTTTGTACCGGCCGTCCTCCCGGACCTCATCGTGTTTGCCGACGCAGTCGCTGAAGATCGGTTCGACGCTGCCGGTGTCGAGGGTGACTCCAGCCGTCTGCGCCATGTACTCGGTCATGTGTTTGGCCCAGTCCTGGGCGTCCTGACGGGCCTTGACGGGGAGAGGATCGTTGGGACCGGGCGTGGACATGCATCCTCCGAGGATCAGTGGCAGGCAGAGCGCTATCGCGGCAACGCCCAGACGTCGGGCTCCGACACGGCGTGCGGCGAGTCGTGGAAGGGGGAACGGCACAGTGAGATTCCTTGCGGCCGGGACGGGGTGAGCAACCGGAACAGCCAGGCCGGCCCTGGTCGGCCCAGCTCCAGCGGTCACGGGGGAGGCGGCGGACTGTCGTGCTCCTTGGGAACCGTGGTCGGCGGCCTTCCGATGATGAGGCGGCCCTGGTTGGCAAGGCTCTCGCCGCCGTCCCAGTACCCGCTGTGTCCGGAGGTGTCGACCAGGAAGTTGTTCCCGCCGAACCGGTCGATCATCGGGTCGTCGCCGAGAGTGAGTCCTGCGGCCAGTTCGATCGGGTCGTCCTTCGCCCTGCCGGTCCAGAAGTGGCTCGGGTCGATGTGGAGCTGGTCGGCGCGCTGGACGGTCATTCCGGGACTCGCGATGGCGACGATGTCGTCGGCGCCCAGTCCGTTCCCACCCGCAGCGGCCGCGCCGACGAGCGTCGTCCCGTAGCTGTGGCTGAAGACCGAGAGGTGATTGGGGTGGTCGCCCTGGGCGACCCGGGTGCCGTGGGTGAACTGGCGCAGGGCCTCGGCGCCGTCGTCGGACCGGCCCGTCCAGGCGACGGAGAGGTTGTTCGCTTGCACGACCGGGATCTCGGGGGCGTCGTATCCGAGCCAATAGACCACCGACACCTTCGGAATCGTCCCCTTCGCCGCCTTCTTCGCGGCGTCCTGCATGTCGTTGACGCGTGCGAGGTTCCCGTGCGTGCTGTCGATCGTCGTTCCCGTCCCCGGCACCAGGACGGCGGTGTGGTCGGCGGTGTCGGGGTTCCCCATGGCGATGATCGCCTTACCGTCGCCGTCGTAGGCCTTGGCATCGAACCCGAGCAGGAACAACTGCTTGTCCTCGGCCGCGCTGTCGTGCTGGTCGAGCACTTCCTTGAACTTCACCAGCCTTGCCTGAAGGGCGTTGTACTCGTCATACGTCATGCCGCTTCCGGGCGGGTTGCCGGCCTTCAGCGCGTCCAGTTGCTGGTCGAGGACCAGCCGGTTCGCCTCGTCCCGAACCGTTGCGGGCAGACCGTCCAGTTGTCCGACCTTTTCCGGGTAGAGCGCGATGTAGCTGCTCTGCTGCTCAGGGGTCAGCGACTTCCACCAGTCGGCGGACTTCTGCGGGTCCTTGTTGTCAGGGACGTCCAGACCGGCGAGGCCGAGGTCCTTTGCCACGTCCTTCACATCGGTGGCGGTCTCGGCGGTGGAGCCGAACACCCGCGGCTGGGTCAGGATGTCGGCATCGAGGCGGCCGAGGGCACGCTCCCCCTGGTCGTTCGCCTCCTTCGCATCGGCCAACGCTTTGTTGATCCAGTCCTGGGCGTCCCCCCGCAGGGTGGCCAGCGCCTTGCGTTCGGGGTCGGTTCTGGCATCGGGGTCATTCTGCTCGCCCTTGCTCAGCGGCGGCAGATTCACCGTCCCGTCGGAGCCGACGGTCAGGCCCCACTCCTCGGCGCGGTGCACGGCGTTCTTCAGATTGGTCTGTGCCTGGGAGATCCGGTCGGCGACGGTGTCCAGGGTGAGTGCGACAGCGGCGGACTCGACCCGCACGATCTCCAGGATCTGCTCGGTCCGGCCCAAGGTGGTGAACGCCAGTTTCGCGTCCTCCCCTTCCCAGTTCGAGTGTCGCAGCGGTCCGTTGACCTGGTTGCGATGCCTGTTGTCGGCGGAGTGGGCCCCGTTGGACAGCTCGCGCCACGCCTTGGCAGCGTCGTGCAGCCCGGTCGGGTCGAAGCTGAACAGCAGTTCAAAGGCGTTGCTCACTGGCCCGGCTTCTCCCATGCCTCGCCGATCTTCTGCTTGTGCCAGACCTCGACGTTGGCGTGCTCGTTGTTCGTGTAGGCCTGCGCCGTGGCGGTGAGGTTGTCAGCCGTCTTCTTGAGACGGTCGCCGACACTCGACAGCACGGGCGCCCAGCCACCCGTCACATGGCCGAGCCGCGCGGCCACTGACCAACCCGTCAGCTGACTGACAGCCGTCTGACTGGCAGTAGCCACTGCCTGACAAGGCTTCGCGAAGTCCTCGCCGATGGCCCGCGCCACACCTGCGGACTTGTAGATCTCTCCCGGGTCAACCTTGAGATCGCCCACTGCTTTCCCCTCCCGACAACCTTCGGTCAGCAGGAAGCCTATTTCGGTGATCGACCGATCTCCATCCGCACAGATACTCATCCGAAATCAAACGATCAGTCTCGCTTCTAGCGAAACAAGGCTTTTGCACCGCTTCTGCGACTGCGCCAGCCTGCGTCGTCCGCACTCTCCGGGGTGTGCTGTCCTCGGGCACCAGTCGTGATCGGCCTACGCGTTCGCCGAGTTCGGCATCAGCTGCTCCACCGCGTACCGGCTTCTCGACCTGGCTGCCGTCGCCGAGGCGATCGAGGACACCGTGCAGCACGAGCTCGGGGTGTCCCACGCGTGGGACAACACCTACCTGGTCCTGCCAGTGCGCGCGGTCGTCGACCTCAAGGGCCGCACTGCGGAACTCACCGACCTGATCACCGCCTCACCGACGCCCACCAGGACGTCGGCGGCACCGCGCTCCCAGCCGAGACGGTCGGCGGGATCGTCGCCGCGGTGGTCGCCGACATCCCGGCCGCCGAGCCCGAGACCGGCCCCGCCCCCCGACGGCATCACCACCGAGGCCTGGCGCCGCCACGTGAACGCCAGCCGCGACCTGGTCGCCCGGCAGCGCGCCACCCAGCACCGGCGCGGCCGGCACCGCCGGACGCCCCACGAGACCAGCCTGCCGCAGGCACCGGGCCCGCGACGACTGCTCACCAACCCACCCACCCCCAGGCGAAGGAAGGGCTCAGGAGAGGGATGTCGGAATTTCCATCCCTTGGTGGACAGCCTCTGACCTGCAAGAACGCGGCCGGGACGGCATCGGTGGGGGACTCGCATCAGTAGCCATATCAGGGCTGGCAGGAGGAGCTACATCAGGACCCGTGGGAGGACCCCTGGGCCGGTCGCCGTCATGGCGCCGGCGGCCCCGCTCTCTCGTGTGCACGCGTGCACGCCGAAGCTCTCCGTTGGGGTGGGTGCTGGCGCGCCTGGTGTCAGGTGAGCTGCTGGTCAACCGCCACCAGGAGCAGCGCGA
This sequence comes from Kitasatospora sp. NPDC001159, assembly GCF_053598235.1. Lineage (NCBI taxonomy): Bacteria > Bacillati > Actinomycetota > Actinomycetes > Kitasatosporales > Streptomycetaceae > Kitasatospora > Kitasatospora sp. NPDC001159. The sequence goes on along the minus strand of NZ_JBSFJV010000193.1, from coordinate 1,140 downwards.
TGGCGTGGTCGACGTCCTCGGCGAGCCAGGGCAGGGCGTCGGCGGCGTCGACGACGGCCCTGCCGTCGATGAACACTGCCCAGCCGGTGCCGCTGTCGGCCAGTTCGATCCAGCCCACCAGGCGCCGGTCGGGTCGGCGTACCGCGAGCAGCCGCGGGTCCGCGTCCCAGCTCTCGACCAGGACCGCGCCGTTCTTCGCGCTGTGGGTTCCGGTCGGTGCGCCCAGGCGGCGCAGGAGCGGGTTGGTGGAGGAGTGTTCGGCGGCGAGTGCCAGGCGTAGTTCTTCCACCGGGACGGCGGTCGGGGTGGGGGGCTGCGGCTGGGGCGCCGGAGCGGGCGCCTGAGGGTTTGATTCGACGCGCGGGGAAACGTGGTGGCGGGCGGCGGGAACGGCTGGCCCGGGGTTGGCGGCAGGGGCTGGCGATCATCAGGGTGAGCAGCCGCAAGACATGTTCACCTCTGGGAGTTACCGGGCTTGGTGAATGTACTTCAGGCTTTGCGGGCTCATGATGAGGAGGCGGTGGAATTGCTGGCATTTCCTCAGGTCGAGCAGAAGAACGTGGTGGAGCCGTCTATGGATATCGGTCCGGAGCCGCAGGAGGGTGAGGAGGAAAGCCGGATGCTGCTGCGGTTTTCGGTGCCGCGTGCTCCGGTGATGGTCGCGCGGTGGGTCAGCTTCAATGTGATCGACACTGAGCGGCAGGACTGGGCGCGCGGGTGGTCGGCGGCCGAGTAGTACTCGAAGCGGGAGGGGCATCTGCGGGTGCCGTTCGATCACCGGGAGGCGACTCGGGCCGGGCTGGATCCGCATCAGATGTACCCGTTGGGGCACTGGGTGAGTGAGCAGCGCAAGGCATACAGCGCGGGGCTGTGGAGGGCAAGCGGGTCGAGCGGCTGGAGTCGCTGGGGATGGTGTGGGACCCGCTGGACGCGGCGTGGGAGGAGAACCTCGCCGCCGCCCGGGAGTACCACGCCCACCACGGCACCCTCGCCGCGCCCCGTACCGCCACCGCGTTGGACAAGCCGGTCGGGCAGTGGCTGTCCAACTAGGCCATGTCTCTCCGATCATGAGCGGAGCCAGATGATGACGGCCGCGAAGGTTACGGTGCCCAGGAACACGTGCCCTCGCTTGTCATAGCG
>NZ_JBSFJV010000192.1:0-6223 GCF_053598235.1 Kitasatospora sp. NPDC001159 | reverse complement strand
GCCGTCGTCGACCGGGCAAGCACTGAGCGCCGATGAGCGGGCCGAGCTCGCCCGGCTGCGCAAGGCCGAGCGCGAGTGGCAGGTCGAGAAGGAGACCCGCAGGTCTGCGTCCTGACCGAACTGCCCGACGCCGAGCTGTGGTTCGGCGTGCCAGGCATGTACGGATGCTTCGGCATCCGCCTGGAGGAAGCCGCGACCGCGCCCCGCCTCAGGGTGACCAGCCACTACCGGATGGTCAGCTATTCAGGCCGCACCCACCACATCACCCCGGACAGTTGCGTGCTGGTCGACTCCGGCTGGTAGCTGAACAGGCGTTCCGCCCCGAGGTTTCGTCACTTCCTCGACCAGGCCCGCGCCGCAAAGGACTTGGGCCCGTTGGTGCTGCCCGCCCCGGCCAGGCGCCCACTCTGCCGGGCCGCCTGCCGTCGGCCGGTTGCCGGCCGTGCTGCGCCCGCCGGTGCTCGCCGTGTTGGTGGTTCCGCCGTCGTCCGAACCACCCGAACCGGCGTCGTCCCGCCGCACATCGCCAGCGCATCGGCACCCAGCCAGAGAGCGTCGGGCAACCCGCACCTCGGGGGAACCTCGGTGCGCGATCGCCGTGCCACGGCTGCCCGGCCCGTTCAGGATCCAGGCAGCCCGTATGGTCATCGCATCCTGCAACCGTCACCAGCTGATCGGAACTTCACCGAGCGGGAACTCCCTAGCACACCCCCTGAAATCGATCTTGATAGGTCGAGGCGAGGCTACCAGTGATCAACTCGTGCGGTGATGCCTCACAGGGGCAGAACGGACCAGGAGGAGCTGGACCCGGCAAGGCCAGCGAGCGCGTGCCCGCCCCCGCCGTCCTCTGACAGGCGACCTTGACCGATTGCCAGGAGATCTTGACGGGCTGGCACAGCCGCTGTCACTAGAGCGCCAGGTCCGCCAGCCAGTGCGTGACCGTCCTGGTGATCAGTGCCAGCGTCCTGGCTGCCGGCTGTGCCGCCGGGGCGGACACCGCGAAGACGTGGTCCGCCGCCGGCACCCCGGCCAGCTGCCAGCCTGCTGGCAGGGCGGGGAACTCCTCCGGCCCGCCGTACGGGTCCTTTGCGCCCTGTACGACCAGCGTCGGCAGCCCGCTGCCGAGCAGTTCCGCGGCCCGCGAGTCCCCCGGCCGGCCCGGCGGGTGCAGCGGGAAGGCCATCGCCAGCACGGCCACCGCGCCACTCGCCGCGCCGGTCCGGCAGGCCACCCGGGCCCCGGCGCTGCGGCCGCCGACCACCAGCGGTACGCCCTCGGCGGCCAGCCGCTCGGCGACCGGCATCCAGCCCGTGTCCAGCGTCTCCGGATCGGGCGCTTCCTTCTCGCCGGCCACCTTCCAGGGCTGCTCGACCAGCGCGACGGTGATCCCGTGCGCGGGCAGCGCGGCGGCCAGCGCGGCAAGGTCCGCCGCCTCGATCCCGCGCCCGGTGCCGTGCCCGAGGCCGAGCACCGCGCGGGTCGGGCCGACCGGCCGGTGCCAGCTGATCCGCGCATCCCCCACCGGCGTGGCCACCAGGTTCTGCTCGACCTCCATCGCGCCGCCCGACCCGCCCGCCGTCATGCCAGCCGCCTTGCCAGCCGCCTTGCCTGTCGTCCCGGTCGCCACCAGGTCGGGTGTACCGCTCTTGTCTGCCACCTGATCATCGTAGATCGCACACCGACCTGCTGCGGGACCCGGGGTTCCGACCTTCATGGGGCAGGGCTACAGTGAGCGGCGGTGACGCCGTTTTGGCGTCACCCCGGACGAGAGCGTTGCCGTACCCGGTCCAGCAAAGACGGCTCGCAGCGCACTCATGCATCGCATCGATCTCGTCGAAATCACCGGTTCCCTCCTCATCCTCGTCGCCTTCGTCGCCGGTCAGGCGCGGCTCCTGCGCGGGGACTCGCGCACCGCCCTGTCGCTGAACCTCGTCGGCTCGGCGACCCTCGCGGTGATCGCACTCCGCCAGGGGTCCTGGGGCTTCCTGTTGCTGGAGGGCGCCTGGGCCCTCGTGTCCGCCGTTTCCCTGACCGTCGTGCGCCCACGCTCGGCGGATCGTTCCGAACACCACACTCCCGAGGAGACCCCCGTGGCAGGAGAGAAGGACCTTCGCAAGCTGCTCGCCGGAATGAGTCCGCAGCTCAATGCGGGGGAGTACGTGTTCACGGTCGCCCCCGACGGCCGCATTCCCGCCGGCGTCCGTCCTGTCGTCACGGTTGCCGAGGAGGAGGGCCTGACCCTCGTCCTGCCGAAGCAGGATGCCGACCGGGCAGGCCTGGCCTACGACTACGTCGCCGGCTGGATCACCTTGCGCGTGCATTCCGCGCTGGAGGCGATCGGCCTCACGGCGGTCTTCGCCGAGGCCCTGGCCCAGGTCGGACTCAGCTGCAACGTGGTCGCCGGCTTCCACCACGACCACCTGTTCGTTCCCTACGCCGACGCCCCCCAGGCCCTGGCCGCCCTGGAACAGCTCACCCACTGACGGACACGGCACGTCCCCGCCGGTCACCCCGCGCACGGAGACGCGCGGGGTGACCGGGGCGCCAGCCGCTCTGCTGCGCCGGCCGCTCTGGTGCGCCGGCCGCTCTGGTGCGCCGCACGCGATGGCGGTCAACGAGACCGTGGTCGCGTTTGTGCGGGGCGGCACCGCCCACGCTGCGGCGGGCGCGGCGTGCGGGCCTCCAAGAAGGCCTCCAGGCCACCTCAGCCCGGCCCCGCCGCTCGTGGCCCCGCCGCCCCAGGGGCCGCTGCTGGTCCTGCCACCAGGAACGGAAGGACCGGCTGGCAACGGCTTGAACGGGAGGCCGAAGAGCAGCTGGAAGCCGCCCGCACGACGAACGCCTCGCTGCGCCTGTGTTGGACGTGTCAGGGCTCGATCGGCGGGTAGGAGGGTTCGGCGCATGGAGACGATCGGCAGCACCGGCTTGCAGGGCCGTCCCTGGCCTGAGGTGCTGCCCGACCGCCGCCCGGTCCTGGTCGTCGTCGCTGCCCCAGGCCGCCCGCTGAGCCTCGAGGACAACTGGGCCGACCGCGACCCCGCCCCCGTGCTGGCCACCGGCCCCTGGCCCGGCTGTCGGCCGTCCTCGACGGCTCCCGGCTGACCGTCCACCGGCCCGCGCCGCCTACGACCAGCGCCAGGCCGCCCGGGAGTGGAAGCAGCACAAGGCCCATCGGGGGCTGATGGACTCCCTGGCCTGCGTCGACGTACCCGGGCAGGAAAGCACCTGGGTCTACAGCGGCCGCCAATGGACCCGTCGCCCCGGCGGCCACTGCTGGTCCTGCCACGAGGAACGGAAGGAGCGGCTGGAACGGGAGGCCGAAGAGCAACTGGAAGCCGCCCGCACGACGAACGCCTCGCTGCGTCCGTGCTGGACGTGCCGGGGTTTGATCGGCGGGGAGGAGGGTTCTGTGCTGGGGGTTGCGGGAGATGGCCGGCCCGGGCCGGTTGGAGTGCCCGGGGTGCGTGCAGGCCCGCGCCGCAGTGGTGTTGCCCGCCCCGACCAGGCGGGAGCTGGTGGCGGCGCTGGTGTCCGCTCCGGACGAGGTTGTGGTGGGTTACTGGGTCTGTTGGACGGTGGCGGTCGGGGTTTGTCCGTTCTGGGCTTGTTGGGAGCGGATGGTGAGCATGCGTGCGAGGGGTGCCACGGCGGCGCGATCCGAGTCCTCGATCAGGTATTTCGGGTGGTAGTCGACCAGGAGGACGGTCGTGCCGACCCGGACGGCTGCGGTGGCGGTCGAGCCCTCGCTCCAGGCGCTGGAGGAGTCTCCCAGGGCGGGGAACGCGGCGGGCGTGCTGTTGGAATCGGTGGAGATGTTGCTGAACCTCTGGTAGACGGCGTCAGCGCCGGTGGGGCTGTCGTAGGCCACGACACGGAATTCGATCCTGTTGCCGTCGTGGGTGAAATCGACTCTGCCGAAGGCCTTGGCGTGGTCGCACAGCGTCCCGTCGTAGGGGGCGGAGGGTGTCGCGGGTTTCTGTTTGCAGGCTTGCTCGATCTCACTGGCCTGGGGCCCATCGGCCAGGGTCCAGCCTGCCGGGACGGCGTGGAGGTCGGGAAGGATCTGCCTGACCTGGTTCGTGGTCAGTACGGCGGTGGAGTGTCCGGTGCCGGGTTCCCACGGCGGCCGTCACGGCGAGAACCGCGGCCAGCGCCCCGGCGCCGCCGCCGCGCCGGTTGACGGTCTTGGTGCTGTTGTCCACGTTTCCGCCGGCGGCGATGTTCCCGATCCCCACCGCGGTCGTCCCGGAGCCGCCGATGGGGGATCCGCTGATCCTGACGGTGCTGGGGCCGGACGACTGCGGAGCGGTCTCGGAGACGGGCCAGCGGGCTGCCAGCGCTTCCTCCAGGCCGCTGTCGAGGGCGAGCAGCTCGCCGACCATCTCGGTCGCCTCCTGCCGGGCCTGGTCGTCGCCCGGGGCCTCGGCCAGGCGCCGGGCGGCCTGCTCCCAGCGGGGGAGACGCGCCAGTCCCTGCCACACGCTCTGCACCAGCGGCCCGAACGTCGCGAGTTCCTCTCCTGCCGTTCGTGACGCCTCCTGTACCAGCGCCGCCACGACCGCCCCGACCAGCCCGGCCCCGTCCCCCGATGACATCCAATACCCCCAAGAGCAAACGAAGTTGAACCACACACATACCCCGGTCGACCTCCCCTCGCACATACACGTCCGGGCGGCCAGCGACCGACCTCGGCAGTGCTCGCCGGTCGGGCGCCCTCGTCCAGCTCGTGCTGCCTGCGCCGCCCCGCAGAGTGCCAGATCCGGGTCGGCGGAGCGCAGGACCTGCTGCGGGCCACGCTGAAACGTCTGACCTGGCGATATGAGGATTCCCCCCCACCTGTCGGCATACGGGGCGGCGAGCTCGGCTGCCGGGTATTGCTCGGGGTCGAGCAGATCGGTCAGCAGCCGGATGACCTCGCCACCATCCACCTGATACTCGATCACGCGCAGGACGACGTGGCCGGGTGCCGCCCGCTTCTGCCCGGCCAGGTTCATCCGGGCCAGATACGTGCCGTCCGGCAGGTGCTCGATCGGCTTGGCGGCCACACAGGGCCGGGGCGGACGCCGGATGGCCGCAGTGGGAGCCCCCGTATGTGCCCTTCAGAGCGAGCCTCCGACCGCTTGGGGGCTGGTAGGGCCATCACCGGGTCCCTCCCGGGCCCGGGGCTGCTGGCCGCGCTGATCCCCGCGCTGTCCGACGCCGAGCTGGTCGCCGAAGGCGTCGAGGACGGCTGCGACGTCGGGCCGCTCGACTTGCGGGACTCCGCAGTGGCCCCGCACCGGAGTGCCGCCGACAGGTGGTCAAGTACACGGCCGTGAGTGGCAAACCACGGAAGGCCATGCAATACCGGAGCCGAACCATGGCCAGCCAGGGAATCCTGGAGAACCCCAACAACGCGACCGCCCGGTCATCGGACTGGCTGTCCTACACCGTTCCCCGCGACAGCGGAGACCCGATCGGACTGAGGATCTCCGAGTACGTCGGGAAGGACTCGGGTGTCACCAATCTCGGCTACCGGGGGCAGGGACGGGGTGAGGACGCGCAGCATCGGGGAACGGTTTCTGCTGCCAGGTCTCCCAGGACAGGAAAGTCAGTTGCGGGCTCACTGCTCGGGTCGGTCCACGCGGATCAGCGTCTGCTGCCCGTTGGCGACGAGCTTGCGCTGTCCATCCTGGATGCCGAAAACCTCCAGCTGGCACACGGTCAGGGTGCGTCCTGCCCTCAGGACGGTTCCGACGGCCTCGATGTGGTCGCCGACGGCGGGCGAGAGAAGGTTGATCTTGTACTCGACGGTGAGCACGTCGCTGCCCTCGGGGAACAGAGTGAAGGCGGCGTAGCCGCCGGCGCTGTCGGCGATGGCGCTGGTGGCGCCGGCGTGGAAGTAACCGTGCTGCTGGGTCACTTCGGGCCGGGCTGGGAGTTCGATGTGCACGAGGCCCGGCGCGATGTGGGTGATGCGGGCGCCGAGGTGGCGCATCAGCCCCTGGCGGTCGAAGCTGTCCCGGATGCGTGCCTGCACCTCGGGGCTCGCCTCGTCCTGCTGCGTCTGGTCTTCCACATGCTCTCCTTCGGCGGGCATCGCAGTGCTCGTACGGGGTGAGGCGGATTTTTCAGCGTATGCCAGCCGCACTAGGGCGCGTATCGGCTTGTGATCAATCTGCGGGATTCGCCCTCGTGACAGGGTCTAATCCGGTAGATCGTCTTGCATGACGCGAGTGCAACT
>NZ_JBSFJV010000191.1:0-6268 GCF_053598235.1 Kitasatospora sp. NPDC001159 | reverse complement strand
GACGAGAGCGTCCGCGCCGCCCAGCAGGACCTCGCCGAGAACCCCGACTACCTGCAGATGCTGGCCGACGAGGGCATCCTGCGCCCCGAACTGTCCGGGGCCACCGCGCAGCACATCCTCGCGAACGTCGCCCGCGGCTTCTCCAACGCCGACGAGCTCGGCGAGGACGACGGGCTGCCGCTGGAGGCGCGCGCCGACCTCCTGGCATACGTGCTGCGGCGTTCGCTGGAGAACGACACCCCGCCCGACTCCGCGGACCTGGCCAAGCTCAACGCCCGGGTCACCGAAATGTTCCAGGCGATGGCAGACGGCCATCGCGAACAACTCCAGCGCGCCTACTGAAACACCGAACAGGAGAAACTCCGATGGCAATCACCGGCTCTGCGACCTCCCGGTCCGGGGCGAACGACGTGCGGGGCACCCTTCGCTGGTGGGCGCTCGGTGCGCTCACCCTGAGCATCCTCGTGATCGTCGGCGCCAAGCCGATCATCCTGGTCGGCATGGTGGTCAGCGCGGTCGGCCTGGTGCTGCTCTCCCAGCTGCACGCCGGCAGTGGCTACGGCAGCGTCGCACTCGGGCTGGTGGTGTTCGGCCTCGGTCTCGGCCTGAGCATCCCGCTCTCGGTGGACGTGGTCCTCTCCGTCCTGCCGCTCTCCCAGGCCGGCACCGGCAACGGAATGTCCCGCACCATGCAGAACATCGCGGTCTCGTTCAGCTCCGCCATCATCGGCAGCATGCTCAACAGCGGCTACCGGGACAAGATCGTCGACGCGGTGCGCGACCTGCCCGGCGCGGCCCGCGACGCCGCCTCGGCCAGTGTGGCCGGCGCCCACGGGGTGGCCGGCGGCCTGCCGGCCGACGCCGGCGGGCGGCTGACCCAGGCGGCGAACACCGCCTACGCCCACGGCATGACCCAGTCGCTGGTGGCCAGCGCCGCCATCCTCGGAGTCTTCGCGGTCCTCACCCTGCTCTTCCTGCCGAAGCGCAAGACCCGCCCGGCGGAAGTCGAGCTGGAGCTCGTCGACCCGGCGGACGACGCGGTGAAGTCCAGCTAGCGGGCCCCGGCCCGGCGGCCTGCCCGACGGCCGGCCACCGGGCCCACCGAACGCCCTCCCCCTCTCCGCGGGACACCCCCGGCTCGCGGAGAGAGGGAGGGTTCCGTCGTTTCCGCGGGCTGGTCCCGGGGCTGTTCCGGAGTCCGTTGATTTCGAACTCCGCACACCAAGAAGGGCTTTAGACCAGCTTCAGTCGCCTTCGCGAAGGTACAGGCAACAAGGCCGCGACACCTGCGAGAGGAGACGTCACGACATGGGAGCACCCGCCGCCATCCCCGTCACGGTGCTGACCCCCCTGATCCCGGTCGGCACCGACCGCTCGGCCGCAGTCGAGGACCCCGCCGCCACCGAGGAGATCGTTCTCGCCGATCTCACCGACGTCGTCGTGCAACGCGAGATCGTCATCAGCGGGGCCGGCATCGGGGTCGGGGACGGTGCGACGTTCACCAACGAGATCACCACAGCCGACGGCGAACACCTCGCCGAACTGACCGGCGCGGTGACCATCGTCCACGTCCGCCCCGGGGACCACCGGATCTTCGGCTTCTACCGGGAGTTCCTCACCTTCGCCGACGGCACCGCCCGGACCATGGGCATCGTCGACATCACGGCCACCATGGCCGGTCAGGGGCAGAGCATCGACGCCTACGGCCTCAGCGGCCGCTACCGGGGAACGGCCGCCAGCCGCTCCTACCTGCAGACCGACAAGCCCGACACGTTCCACGCCGAGATCGTCCTCCGCGCGCCGGCCGCCAAGCCGCAGTAGCACCCCGGCCGCCGAGCCGCAGCAGTACCCGCCGCCCGCCGCCCGCCCGCCCGCCGAGCGCCGGCAGTCCCGCCGCCCGCCGAGCGCCGGCAGTCCCGCCGGCCGCCGGCCGCGCAACATTCCCCAAGCCGCTGAAGTCTCCAGGGAGAGCATTGATGGACACCACCACCGTTCTGATCGCCGGCGCCGGTCCGGTGGGCCTGATGCTCGCCGGCGAACTCGCCGCGGCCGGCGTGCAGGCCGTCGTCGTCGACCGCAGGACGCAGGCCAACGAGTACTGGCGGATCTCCACCTTCCACCAGCGCTCGGTCGAGCTCTTCGAGCAGCGCGGGCTCGCCGAGCAGCTGCGCGGCGAGGGCTTCTACCAGTGGCCCACGCTCCACTTCGGCCTGCTCTGGCTGGACCTCACCAAGGTCACCGACCAGGAGAACTACCTGGTCGAGATGAGCCGCGTCGAGGCGCTGCTCCAGCCGCGCGCGGTGGACCTGGGTGCGAAGGTCCTCACCGACCGCGAGGTCGTCGGCCTCGACGCCGACGAGGAGGGCGTGACCGTCCGGCTGCGCTCCGCCGACGGCGAGAGCCCGATCCGCTGCGACTACCTGGTCGGCGCCGACGGCTCGGACAGCACTGTGCGCCGCCTGGCCGGCTTCGAGACAGGCACCGGCGGCCCGTCCTGGTACGGCGTCCTCGCCGACCTGGAGACCTACGAGGGCCAGATCGAGGCCCAGCTCTACCCGGCCGGGACGTGCGGGGCGTGGTGACGCTGAACGCGGGCGAGGTGGCCGCCACCGTGTTCACCGTCGACCGACCGGACCGTGAGGCGCCGGCGCCTCCGACCGCGGAGGGCGTGATCGAGCAGCTGTGGCAGGCGGTGGACTTCTGGCAGCACTGGGTGCGCCGTTCGCGCTCACTGCTGCTGATCCCCCAGGTCCTGGCTCCGCAGACGGAGAGCTGGCTGTCGACGCCGGACGCGATGGACCGCACCCTGGTGTCCGACAGTCTCGTCTACCGCTACGACCCGGCGGCCTCGCCGGACGGTCTGCGGGGCTCGGAAGGAACGTTCAGCCTCTGCACCTTCCTCTACGTGGACGCCTTCGCCCGGGCGTATCGGCTCCGCCCCGCGCGCTACGCGTTCGAGAAGATGCTGACCTACGCCAACCACGTCGGTCTCTTCGCCGAGGAGATCGGACCGACCGGCGAGCAGCTGGGCAACTTCCCGCAGGCCTTCACCCATCTCTCGCTGATCATGGCGGCGCTCGACGACGCCCTCGACCGGCAGCGGGACGACTGACCGCCGGCCGCAAGCCCGTCGCGCGGTGGCCCCGACCCGCCGACGGGCCCGGGCACCGTGGGTTACGGCTTGGGGCCGTCGACGATGCCCAGGTGCCGGGAGCCGCACCGCGTTCCGGGCACCACGGCCGCTGCGCCGATGGTCTGACGGATGTCCCCCTGACGGGCCAGCGCGGCGAGCCGAACCGCTACCCGGGTCGGCGGTGCTGCTTGTGTTCGGAGTGCCGCCGCACGGACAGATGGGGAGACAGCAGTGGGCACCAGCGACACCGAGGGTCGTCGGACCACCTCCTACCCGCTCCTGAAGGGCCAGAAAGCGCTGGTGACCGGGGCGAATTCCGGAATCGGCAGGGCCACCGCCATCGGCCTGGGGCGCGTCGGGGCCGATGTCGTGGTCAACTACGTGGCCGGTCGCGAAGCCGCCGAGGACGTGGTCCGGGAGATCGAGAGCTTCGGCGTGCGCGCCTACGCGCACGAGGCAGACGTCTCCCAGGAGGACCAGGTGACCGGGATGATCTCCCGGATGGTCGACGAGTTCGGCACGATCGACGTCCTGGTGGCCAACGCGGGCCTGCAGCGGGACGCCGCCGCCACCGAGATGACCCTGGCTCAGTGGCAGAAGGTCCTCGACGTCAACCTGACGGGTCAGTTCCTGTGCGCCCGGGAGGCGGCCAAGGAGTTCCGGCGCAGAGGTGTCGTGCCCGAGGTCTCCAGGTCCGCGGGCAAGATCATCTGTATGAGCTCGGTCCACCAGATCATCCCCTGGGCCGGGCATGTGAACTACGCGGCTTCCAAGGGCGGCGTGCTGATGATGATGCAGACCCTGGCCCAGGAGTTCGCGCCCCACCGGATCAGGGTCAATGCGGTGGCGCCCGGCGCGATCCGCACCCCCATCAACCGCAGCGCCTGGGAGTCGCCGGAGGCGGAAGCCGATCTGCTCCGCCTCATCCCCTACAACCGGGTCGGTGATCCGGAGGACATCGCCACCGCAGTGGCCGCGCTCGCGTCCGACCTGTTCGACTACGTCGTGGGCACCACGCTCTACGTCGACGGCGGCATGACACTGTTCCCCGGCTTCGAAACCGGCGGGTGACCACAGGGCCGGCGCCGACCGGAGAACGTACAAAGGACGTGCATGGGAAAGGTTCTCGGTGATGTGCTGGGCTTCGCGGCCGCTGTCGCGGTCAGCCCGCTACCGATCACCGCCATCATTCTGCTTCTCGCCACGCCGCGTGGCCGTCTCAACGGACTGCTCTTCACGGCAGGCTGGGTCGTGGGACTCGCGGGGGTGGCCGGCGTGACGCTGGCGGTCGCCGGGCCTGCCGGGTCCTCCGGCCACGGCCACACGGCCACCTGGGTGGGAGTTCTCAAGCTCGCCCTCGGGGGCCTGCTCGTCCTGTTCGGCGCTCGGCAGTGGCACCGGCGTCCCAAGGACCCTGCCCAGGCGCGGCTGCCGAAGTGGATGTCTGTGATCGACAGCCTCAGCCCGGGCAAGACCCTCGGGTTGGGGCTGGCGCTGGCGGCGGCCAATGCCAAGAACGCCCCCCTGGCCATCGCCGTGGGGCCACGATCAGCTCGGCCGGGCTTCCGGTCGGGCAGCAGATCGCGTCGGTGGCGGTGTTCGTGGTCGTCGGCTCGCTCGGACTGCTGACGCCGCTGTGCGTCTTCCTGGTCATGGGCGAGCGGGCGAGGAGCACCCTCGCCGACTGGCGGGACTGGGCGGCGCGGAACAACACGGCCGTCATGGCGGTGCTGTTCCTCGTCCTCGGGGCGAAGCTGGTCGGCGACGGTGTCTCCGTGCTGACCTGACGGGATCACCCGCCCGGTGGCCGGGCACCGGGCGGGCGATCCCGTCAGGAGCGGGCAGCGGCCCACCCCGGCACCGACCGGTCCGGTCGTCGGCTGTGCGGCCCGGCCCAGCTCGGACCGGCCGCAGGAGTAGACGGTCGGGTCGTCCGGCGGAAGGAGATCCGGAAAACGCGCCAGCTCCCCGGCCCACCGCGATGACGCGGCTTGCGACATGACGCCGCCGTGCCGAATCGCGTGCCCCGCGTGCGCTCACTCGGCCGACTGACCAGACTGGAGATATATGGCTCGCGGCACCCCCGAGCTCCGAGCGTGCCCGCTCCCTGCGGAGCTGCACTGGCGGCTACCCGGGTACCGGTGAGTGAGGACATTCCCTGCGCCGAGGTGGATCAAGCCCTTCGGCCGCATCGCGTTTGCCCGGCGCTCCCTGGGAGCTTGGCAGCGCGGAGTAGCGCTCCTGTCGCGGGCGCGGGCCCTCGCCCCGCCGCCGTTTGCGCCCCTTGACACGGTGCCCGACCCGGAACACGGGCCGAAAGGATGACTTCATGAACAACACCACCAAGGTCGCTCTGGGCGTCGCGGTCGCCGGCGGATATGTACTCGGACGCATGAAGAAAGGGCGGCTGGCCTTCGCGGTGGCGACGTTCATCGCTGGACGTCGGGTCGGGCTCGATCCGCGGCAGCTCGCCACTGAAGGGCTCAACAAGCTGCGTGAGATTCCCCAGGTCGCGGGTCTCAGCGAACAGGTCAAGGGGGAGCTCTTGGAGACGGGCAAGAAAGCATTGGCCGCTGCGGCCAGCCGGCGCATCGGCGAACTCGCGGACTCCCTGCACGAGCGCACTCTCAACATCGGAAAGCCGAAGCCCAAGGCCGAGGAGCCGGAGGACGAGGACGAGAACCAAGAGGAGCCGGCGCGGGAGCGGACTGCGCGGCGCCGCGCAGCCACAAGCGGCGGCCGCGCTGGGCGTGCCTCGCGGTCGACCCCCAGGGCTGAGCCTGAGTCTTCGCCCGAACGCAAGCTTGCGAGGAAGGCCCCCAGGAAGTCGGCCCCAGCTGCCAAGAAGGCGCCGGCGAAGACCGCTCCCCCCGCGAAACGTTCAGCGGGCCGCGCCGGATCGGCCAAGGGAGGATGACACCGAGGACGAGGAGTACGAAGAGGACGCCCCCGAGGACGACGACGAGTACGAGGACAGGGCCGAGGACGAGGACTTCGAGCCGGACGAGGAGGACGACGATGACTGGACTCGTTACTACCCGTCGTGGCACATGGCATCGCGGTCAGGGGTGGAGGGCGTGGTCGGGGTGTGGAGGTCGTCGATGGTGATGTCGACGCGTGTGACGGCGAGGCCCA
>NZ_JBSFJV010000190.1:0-6301 GCF_053598235.1 Kitasatospora sp. NPDC001159 | reverse complement strand
GGCGCCGACCCGCAGGATGCCGTGGCGGCGGGCGACGTCGTCGATCAGGTAGCTGAGCGGCTGCGGGACGGGCGTGCGGCTGTGCTGCGCCAGGAAGGTCTGCAGGTCGGCGGCGGTGCGTCCGGCGTCCAGGGCGCGCCGGACGGAGGCCGGGGTGAACCGGTAGACGGTGGCGCCGCCCTTGGACTCGATGTCGGCGCAGAGCGCGAGCGCCTGGGCGAGCGGGGTGAGCAGCGGGCCCGGCGCGATCGCGGTGAGGTCCGGCTGCAGGATCACGTGGTCCAGCGGCTGCGGCAGCAGCGGGGCCAGCACCTCGGCCGGGTCGGATTCGGCGGTGAGGAGGGCGCGGGCGGGGGCGGCGAGGGCGCCGCGGCCGGTGATGCCGAGCAGCTCGGCCTCGGCGAGGGTCCAGGTGGTGAGGTCGTCGCGCAGCTCGCGGCCGTCCGGGCCGGTCGGGCCGCCGCGCAGCGGGCGCTGCCAGCGCAGGGTGGGCAGCAGTTCCTCGGCGGTGGCCGGGGTGCCGGGCGGCAGCTCGGCGAGCAGGGCCAGTGTGGCGCGGCGGACGGACGGGGCGATGGTGCGGTCCAGCTCGGGGCCGAGGGCGGCGCGCGGCTTGCCCTTGCCGTCCGGGGTGCCGGTGAGGGCGGACACCCGGGTGGCGGTGAGCCAGGCGGTGGCCAGCACGGACCAGCGCTCGGCGGTGTCCAGCTGCAGCCAGCTGTCGTACCCCGGGGTCGGCGCCCAGCACTCGTCGGCCTCTCCGTCGGGGGCCAGCAGGCCCGCGGTGTAGGCGAGTTCGAGCCAGAAGGCGGCCAACTGCTCGGTGGTCTCCAGGGTCTGGGCGGTGCGCTTGAGGTCCCGTACGCCGACGCCGCCGGCCCGCAGGGTGGGCGGCGGGGTGAGGCCCCAGGCGTCCAGCAGCTCCTCGACGGTCTTCACGGCGGTGTGCGCCTGGCCGGCCGCCGCGCTGTCCACAGCCTGTGGATCGCGCGGGGGCGCGGCGGGCGCGGGCTCGGGCTGGACCGGCTCGACGGTGCGGTGGGTGCGCCCGCCGCGCAGGTGCAGGGCCAGCTCGCGCGGCAGTACGACGCTGCCGGGGCTGGTGGGCAGTAGCAGGCCGCGGGCGAGCAGCCACTCGACCGGGCTCTGCGCGTCCTCGGCGGTGACCGGGCGGGTGGCGTCCGGGACGGTGCCGGTGGGCGGGCCCCAGACCAGCCGCTCCAGCAGCCGCAGCGCGGGCTCGGGGGCGGTGCCGAGTAGCGCGGCGCAGCGGGTGCGGTCGGTGAGCAGGGCGGTCAGCGCGGCGACGGCGGTGATCGGGTCCGGGGTGGCCGGCTGCCCGGTCGAGGCGAGCAGCTGCTGCAGCCGGGCCGGGGACATGCCGACGGTGGCCTCGGCGAGGGTCGGGCCGAGGCCGGTGCGGCCCGGGTTGGCGGCGGTCGGGGCGAGCGCCTCGCGCACGGCGAGGACCAGCCGCAGGCCGTTGTCCGGGCCCCAGAGCAGCGCCCGGTCGCGCAGGGTGGCGATCGCGCGGGGGAGCGCGGTGGCGACGGCGGACCGGTCGGCCGCGGTGAGGGGGGTGGCGCCGGGGTGCGCCTTGACCTTGCTCGGGCCGGCCAGCAGGGCCCGTACGGTGGCCAGGCCGGTGCCGTCCGGCGCGGTGGCCAGTGCCTCGGCGACCTGCAGGGTGAAGCGGTCGAGCCGTTCCAGGGCGCGCAGCGCGGAGGCGCGCGAGGAGAGCCGGGCGGACAGCTGGGTGAGGTCGCCGGGGACGGGGTTCAGCAGGTCGGGACGGGAGCGGAGCAGGGCGGCGAGCGCGTCGTCGGGACGCGCGCGCAGTTCCTCGGCGAGGGTGCGGGGGCCGACGGCGGACCTGCCCTGGCGTTGAGGTCCCTGCTGTGTGGTCATTCGACCTAGGTTAGTCGGGCGCACGGACGACGGGGTCCCCTCGCGCGGCAGGGCGCCCTCGCGGGGGCGCGATGCGCACGGGTGATCGCGGCGGACTCGCGCGGGCCGGGCACGGTGGGTAGCGTCACGGCCGAGGGCGGTTCGGTGGGCGGCCGCGCTCTCAATGGACGAGCCGGGCGAGGCGGGGTGTCGGTGATGACGGACGGCGAGTGGTGGCGCAAGAGCGGGCCTTGGAGCGAGCGGTCGGGGGCGTCGGGGTCGTCCGGTTCATCCGCTTCATCCGGTGACGGTGCTGCGGCCCCGGGTGTTCCCGGGGTTCCGGTGGAGGACGGCGTGTACGGCCCGTCGGCCGCTCCCGCCTCGACGGGCGGCATCCCGAACGTGTCGCTGGACCTGCCGGGCGTCGCCGGGCCCGAGACCGGTTCGGAGGTGATTCCGCCGCCGACGGTGCAGAGTTCGAGCCCGTGGACCATGACCATGCTCGACTTCTCCGACGCGCCGCAGCCCGCGCCGAAGCCGATCCCCGACCAGCGGGCGGCGGAGGAGGCCGCCGCACGGGCCGCACAGGCTGCCGCGGCCGCCGAGCAGGCCGCGGCGAAGCCCGTGAGCGCGAAGAAGCAGAAGAAGGCCAGGGCCAAGGCCGCCGCCGCCGGTTCGGCCCCGGGCAAGCGCGCCCGCAAGCCGTCCCCGCTGATCCTGCTCTCCTGCGGGCTGCTGGTCGGCGGCGCCGTGTCCGGCTTCTTCCCGGCCATGCTGGCGGGCTGGGGGCTGGGCTACCTGACGCGTCAGATCTCCGACACGATGCGCAAGTTCGTGATCCTCGGCATCCCGCTGATCACGATGAGCGCGTCCACCCTGTTCGCGATGAATCACGCCAAGCAGAGCGGCGGTGCCGCCCAACCCGGCTCCCCGCTGGGCCAGTTCAGCTGGTCGATGGCGCCGGGCGTGTTGCGTACCGCGGCGGTGCTGACGGCGGTGGTCCTGCTGCTGCTCGGCCTGCGCCGCCGCCCGCCGCAGCAGGGCTGAGTACGGGACCGGCCCCGCACCGGGTGGGTGCGGGGCCGGTCGTACGGCGGTGGATCGGGGTCAGGCCCGGCGGCGACGCCACCAGACGATGGCCGCGCCGCCCGCGAGGAGCACGGCGGCGGTGCCGGCCAGGGGCAGCACGTCGGCGCCGGTGCTGGCGAGCCTTCCGCCGCCTCCGGTGCTGCTGTCGCCGGTGCCGGTGCCGGTGCCGGTGCTGTCGCCGGTGCCGGTGCCGCCGACCGGGGCCGGGGAGGGGCTGGGGCTGGCGCTGCCGTCACCTGTCGGCGTGGTGGCCGGGGTGCTCGGCGTGCCGGTGGGCGTGCCGGTCGGGGTGTCCGTCGGGCCGCCGGTCGGAGTGCCGGTGGGCGTCGACGTCGGAGTGTCCGTCGGTGTCGGAGTGTCCGTCGGTGTCGGAGTCGGTGTCGGTGTCGGGCCGTTGTCGACAGGGCCGCCACCGCCGAGGAGCAGCAGGTCGTCGGTGTCCGCCTTGTCGGTCATGGCCTTCACCGAGGTCTGCGTGGAGCGCGGCAGGTCCTGGTGCTTGGCGGCGAACTCGGTCGCGCCGATGTCCTGCTTGGGGGACTGGGAGAAGTCCACGCCGCCCACGACGCAGATCTTTCCGTTGTCCCCGCAGGGGTAGCTGTAGTCGCCCTGGGTGAAGGACTTCACGTACTCCTCCCAGGTCTGCCGCGGCGTCCAGCTCTTGTTCCCACCCCGGAGCGGCCACTGGGAGACGTCGTTGCTGTTGATGATCGACCGGTAGTCGGTCGCCTCCTGCTGGTCCTGCTGCCGCACGTACTCGGCGGCCACCCGGGCGCTGTAGACGCGGCGCAGGTCGGCGTAGGCCGGGGCGGTGTTGACCTTCTGCTCGATGTCGGGGACGACGATCTCGCGGACCAGCCGTTCGAAGGTGTGGGTCTGGGCCTCGGTGAGCTTGCAGTCTCCGTTCGGGTTGTGGGCGGTGGTGACCGCGGCCTCGGAGTTGACCTTCAGCGGCGCGTCGAGGATGTAGACGCCGTTCTCGTCGGCGCGGATCTTCGCGGGCAGCGGCACGATCCAGTTGCGCTCGATCGGCCCGCAGTCGAGGCCTTCGGCCTGCAGGGCCTCCCACAACTTCTTGCCGATGCCCTGGCGCGGGTCCACGTCCTTGGCCCAGTCGTGCTTCATCTCCAGGTCGGCCTGGAGCAGCACCCGCCCGGCGTCGGTCTTCCCGAAGGTCGGGTCCATGATCCGGTCGGGCTGGTCGGGCATCAGGTTGACCCAGAACTTGTCCGGCGTCAGCGCGAGCCAGGTGAAGAAGGAGTCCGAGATGAGCTGCGCCTTCTCCTGGCCGCCCCAGCCGAGGTTCTCCTCGTCCTCGTCGGCCTTCTTCGCAGCGAACGCGTAGTTCAGCGCCTGGCCCTTGACCGGCTTGCCGACGTAGGAGAGCTGCAGGGTGGAGAAGTCCACGCCGCCCGGGCCGCGCACCCGCAGGCCGGTCGGGTCGTCGGCCCGGATCCGGGCCATCCGCTCGGCCATGTCCTTCGGGGTCGGCATGGACCCCTCGATGTTCCGGGCGGCGCCGCCAGAGGGCTGCTTGGCCCCGGTGTTCATGTACGGGTCGGGCTTGGAGGTGTTCGGGTCGAACTTGGAGACGGGCACACTGGTGGACCGGTGCTCGTAGCTGCGTACGCGCGGGTTCGCCGGGTCCGATCCCACGTCGGTGTTGACCTTGGCGAGGTACTTCTTGGTCGCGCTCGTCTTCTCCTCGCCGAAGACGTAGGTGACGCGCGCGTCCTTGCGCTGGGGGTCCTGCAGGAAGGCCTTGTTCGTCGGGTCCTGGGTGGTGTCACGGCCGCCGCCGGCCTTGAACTCCAGGAAGTCGTTGGTCTTGTAGTTGACCGCGTCCCACTTGCGGACCATCGGCTTGCCGTCCTTGCCGATGACGGGCTTGCCGTCCTTGTCGAGGATCGGGATCTCCTCCTGGCAGAGCCAGTCGGGGCCGATCAGCCCGAGGTCCTTGACCACCTTCTCCTCGTAGAAGGCACCGCGCCGGTTGTTGTTGTTCGGCAGGATGTAGGCGTCGGAGAGCCACTTCTCGAAGGTGCCGTACCTGGTGTTCTGCGGGTCGCGGGCCAGGTACTCCTTGTACGTCGCGTAGAGGCGATCCGTGGAGCCCTTGGGGTACTGCTCGTGCGGCTTGTCGAACTTCTCGAGGAACGCCTCCTGCTCGGCCGGGTCGGACGGGAGCGTGAGCCCGTCGAAGGCCTGGCGCGGGGCCTCGTACTTGTACGAGTCCCAGGCGGACTTGTCCCGGACGCTGTCGGACGACTTGTCCCAGGGGAAGGACGTCCCCTGCTTGCCGCCCTGCGTGCTCGGGTAGATCTCGTCGCAGCGCTTGCCCTTGGCCGCGTACGCGGTTCCCTGCAGGCCGGGCAGGCCGGTTACCGCCAGGACGGCGGTGCAGGCGAGTGCGAGGCCGCCGCGCACCCATATGCGCGCGCGGCGGGTTTTCGGGTCTGTCACGTGGCTACTCCCCCAAGGAGCCCGATGAACAGGACAGTTGCGAGGACGGCGCTGAAACGGGCCCCCAATTGACGTGTGCGCCGTCAGAGTTCGAACAGTAGACGGCGAGTGGTGTCCGCGTCTCCTTGATTCGTCGCCCTGCTGAACGTCAACCCGGCTTGCGCACAGGACGGTTACGCATCCTCGGGTCGCTCGGCCCATAGGCTTCCGGCATGGACCCGATTGACACCCCGGAGTGGGCCGACAACCCCCGACTGGCGGGATGGCTCGCCGCGCAGCGCGAGGCCTATCCCGCCTGGGCGGAGGACAACGGCGGCGGCTGGGACTTCGAGCCCGCCTCGCTGGACCGCCTCCAGGTGCTGCTCCTCAGCCGGTTCGACAGCTGGGAGGAGGTCCGGGCCGCCCGGAGCACCCCGCTGCTGGAGGTCCCCGCCTGGTACCTGGGCGAGACGTTGATCCGCCGCTGCGGGGTGATGTGGCGCTGCATCCCCGTTCTGCCGGACCCCCACCCGCCGGCCGGCGGCTACCCGCTGGTGACGTACGCCCGGGACGGCCTGACGGAGTACGAGCAGGACTGTCTGGAGGACATGGAGGAGCGGATGGAGTTCTCCATCCCGCTCGTCGAGCCTGCCAGTGCGATCGGCTCCCTGTTCGTGGCCGAGGGCAGTCGGCTCGCGGACTGGATCCACTGGTTCGACCGGTTCCAGGAGTGGCGCCGCAGCCTCCCGAACGACATCTACTGATCCCGTCCGGCCGGGCCAGGGCGACTAGGGCGCGTATCGGCTTGTGATCAATCTGCGGGATTCGCCCTCGTGACAGGGTCTAATCCGGTAGATCGTCTTGCATGACGCGAGTGCAACTG
>NZ_JBSFJV010000189.1:0-6455 GCF_053598235.1 Kitasatospora sp. NPDC001159 | reverse complement strand
GCGGCTCCAAGCGAGCCCACTCCTCGTCCGTCAGATCACCACGACCAGCCATACCAATCTAACGAGTCAGATGATCGGAGAGACACGCCCTAGTTCACCAGCGACGCGGTGAGCCAGTTCGGCCTCGCCGCGCTCCAGGGCGGCCAGGAGTATCCGGGGTGGCCTGGAGCCAGGAGTCTGGTCCCAGGAGTGGCCGTTCAGAGCCCTTTCGAGCTCGTAACGGATGCGCTCCGGCGGGGTCGTGGCGACGGCATGCAGGGCGCTGTCCAGGTCGGTGCGCGGGCCCGCTGGCTCTGGCCGCAGGAAGTCTGGCGCGTAACCGTGGGGGCCGCCACCTGCGATGACTGCCAGCAGGCCCAAGCGCTGCTCGGATAACGCTCTAACGGCCCTGGCGCGCCAGGCGGAGGGCAGCGCTTGCGGGATCTGAGCGAGTGTGAGGAGCAGGTCCTTGGCCGGATCCACGGGGGAGATGGCGAACCGAACCCTGCCTAGGCCCTCCGTGCCCAAGTCGATCCGGATCACGAGCAGCCCCCTCACGCAAGCGTCTTCGAGAACTATCGAATCATTCGACGCTGAACACGTCATCCGATTCCCTGGATCCAGGCCGGACCGCCGGCCGGATCAGGCGGCGGAAGCGCCGAACCGACCGGAAGGCTCTCCCCGGCCCCGCCAGGGCAAGCCCCGTCAGAATAAGGAGACAAGCAACCGTGCTCAAGCTCCATAAGACCCGACGCATCCGCCTGGTCGCGCTGCTCACCAGCGTCCTCGGCCTGCTCGTCACCGCCGGCATCGCCGCGCCGAGCGCCTCGGCAACGCCGCCGGGCAGCTTCCTGCAGAACCAGTACACCGGGCTGTGCATGTCGATTCCCGGCAACAACTACTACAACGGCGCCCCGGTCGACCAGTGGGGTTGCGGCGGCTACGGCGACCAGTACTACTGGACCACCAACTCCGCCAGCCACCCGGGCTACTACTACGTGGTTCTCGGCGAGAATTCGAGCCTCTGCCTGACCCACAACACGCCCAACAACAACGCGCAGCTGACGGTCACCTACTGCGGCCCGGGCGCCAGCCAGGGCAACGCGTATCAACTGTGGCGCAACGTCTACGACTCCAGCTTCGGCTCGTCCGAGATGCGCTCCTACGTCGACGACTGGTGCCTGTCGATCCCCGGCGCCTCCTCCGCGTACGGTGCCGCGGTCAACACCTGGCCTTGCGGCCCCTACCCGGACCAGCACTGGGCCTTCGTCTGATCCCACCGACCGACGGCGCGGGTGAGCCGGGGCTGAGCCGGACGCTCAGCCCCGGCGCCGGGCCACTCGACACGTCCGGCCGGGATTCTGCTGGTCCTGTGATCGGACCGCGGAGCTGTGTCCAGCGAGACGGGTGATCCCCGCAAGAGCGGCCAGCACGACGCAGGCGGTCGGGAGGGCGCCGCGCGGCCGAACGGCCGCGCGGCGCAGGCCGAGCCCGGTGAGGAGCTGTTCGGCGAGGTCGATCTCGTCTGCGGCCGACTGGGGGTCGGTGAAGGCGAGGGTGAAGGCGCGCTGGGCCTGGGAGGTGACTACTCTCCTCGCTGCTGGCCGCCAGCGACACCCAGCACCCGGCCCTCTACCGCGAACTGGCCGCCCGCCGCCGACCTCGCAGGTCAGCACCCAGGCGCCGCCTGGTGGCAACGCGCCCACCATGACGCCCAGGCTCTCGCCGCCGACATGGCCACCGCAGCACAGCAACCGTCTGCCCAATAGCCCGACCTCCTTCGCTCTTCCCCACTCCCCGCGTGCCGCCTGCCCTGATGCACCGACCGGGGACCACGGCGACCACCGCGACGTCAACGCCGTCGCCAACCGTGTCCAGGCCGAGCTGCGCGAGGCCCTGCGGCGTGCTCGTCCGGCCGATGCATCCCGTGACAACGCCCTCGGATCCGTCCTGCTCGCAGCCCAGGCCGCCGTCGCCCATGACGAACCAGAAGTCGTAAAGGGCGTGTGGAAGCGAAACGTGGCCGCATCTGTGAAGCCGCGCGTACAAGTACCCGGCGGGCAACCGGCACCAGTCCCGGAGCAGCGAACGGCGGCAGACCCCGCGCCGACGCTACAACAGGCCGTGCGAGCTCGACCATGCCCAACGGCTCGCGGTCGCGGTCAAGGACCTCTTGATCACCGAGGTCGACGAGCACGCCCGCCAGCAGCGCGAGCGCCATCGCGCTGCTCTCGCCGTGCTGGCGCCACCCGATCCGGGGCGATCCTCACCGGGCCGGTGGCGTTCCTCCTCATCGCGCTGGGCCGCTACACCGCCACCGACGCTCTCGCCCGGGGCAAGGTGCTCGCCTGGGGACGCAGGCCGTGGCTGGCCCTGGGCTTCCCCGGGCTGTTCACGGCCCCCTGAACGCGACCGGCGGTGCCGTGCGTCGCCCGCCCGTCCCGAACCTCGTCCTGGGTGGGGGCGCGGCCCTTGGCCCGGGCACGACGACGCCCGGACCACCCCACGCGGGAGGCGCCGCGCTCTCGGGAACCCGCTCGCGCGCGGCACCTCTCCAGAGCGGTGCCAGGCCAGGAGCGCACCGCCAGCCCACGCCGCCGCCCCTCCCACAGGTCGCCGGGCGCCCCGCCCGGCAGCCCGGACCCCTAGTTGAACGCGTTCAAAGGCGTACGCCATGATGGGGGCGAGCGGGAGCGACCGGCCCTGACCACGGGTGTCGGGCTGCCCCGCCGTGCCCCGCCGTGCCCCGGCGAGCTGCCTCGAACCGGCCGCCCGCGCCGGGTGCGGCAGAGAGGACCATCCGCCGTGTCGACACCCTGGCAGACCCGCTGCGCCACCCTTGCGGTCGCGCTGATGTGGGGGTACGAGGGCTTCTGGTGCAAGATCTTTCCCGGCCGCGACGACCAGCGCGCCATCGTCGAGGGCCTGCCGCTGCTGTCCGACGGCGCCGCCGGGCTCCTCCTGCTCGCGATCGGCCTGGCCGAGCTGGCGCTCGCCGCCTGGGTGCTGACCGGGCGTCGGGCCCGGCTCGCCGCGCTGATCCAGACGGCGCTGGTGCTCTGCTTCAACACAGGCGGCCTGCTCGTCGGCGCCGACCACATCCCCGAGCCGGGCCGCCTGATCGTGCAGGACCTCGCCTTCCTGGCCCTGGTCTGGACCGTCGCCTCCGCCCATCACGGCCAGGCCCCGCCCCGGCCGTGCAGGCGCCCCGGGGCGGCCGCCGCATGAACACCGAGACCGCCCGCAGGGCCGACGACGCCCGTACCGCCCGCGACGCCCACGATGCCCGGACCACACCCTGGGCCGACGGCCGACTGCTCACCGTCCAACCCCGGGGCCCGCGCGTCCTGTTCGGCCGAATGTACGAGGACCCGGCCGTCGAACTGGCCGCCTTCCCACCGCCGGGTCGGGGGGCCCGGGTACTCTGCATCGCCTCCGCCGGGGACACGGCCGCCGCGCTGGCCGCCGTCGGCTACCAGGTGACGGCCGTCGACCTCAACCCCGTGCAGCTCGACTACGCCCGGTCCCGGCTCCGCGCCGGCGCCCCTGCCGTCGCCGGCTCGGCCGAACGCCTCCTCGCCGCTGGCCGCACCGCCGCAGGCGCCCTGCTGCCCGCCTGGCGCCCGCGCGAGCTGGAGAGCTTCCTGCGCCTCGACGACCCGGCCGAGCAGGCCCGGCACTGGCGGCGCGCACTCGACGGACCCGGCCTGCGGCTGCTCCTCGCCGCCGCGCTCCGCCCGGCCGGCATCCTGGCCGGCGGGCTGCGGCCCGGCTTCCGGGACGTCGTACCGGCCCGGTTCGACAGCGTGCTGCGCGCCCGGCTCGCCCGCGGCTTCGCCCGCCACCCCAATGCCGCCAACCCGTGGGCATGGCGGCTGCTGCTCGGCCACGAACCACCCAGGGGCCAGGGCCCGTTGCCCACCGGCGGGGAGATCCGGCTGGTCGCCGGGGACGCCGTCGAACACCTGGAACGGTCCCCGGCCGGCCACTACGACGCCGTCACGCTCTCCAACGTGCTGGACGGCCCCGGGCCCGGCTTCGCTCGGCGGCTGCGCGCCGCTGTCCGGCACGCCGTGCGACCCGGCGGGGTCGCCGTGCTGCGCAGCATCCGCGAACCCGGCCCCGCCGGACCGGGTGCCGCCGCCGAGGACCGTTCGCTGCTCTGGGGCGTCGTCCGGGTGGTCCAGCCGTGAACCCCGCCTCCGTCTCCGCCTCCGCCTCCGTCGCCCCGCTTCCGAGGAGCTGACCGTGCGCCACCTGCTGCAACGCCATCTGGTCCCGATCCGCACGCACTTCGCGCACTCGCTCGTCCTCACCTACGCCCTGCCGCCCGAGCTGCTCGCGCCACTGGTCCCGCC
Organism: Kitasatospora sp. NPDC001159; assembly: GCF_053598235.1. Classification (NCBI taxonomy): domain Bacteria; kingdom Bacillati; phylum Actinomycetota; class Actinomycetes; order Kitasatosporales; family Streptomycetaceae; genus Kitasatospora; species Kitasatospora sp. NPDC001159. The sequence goes on along the minus strand of NZ_JBSFJV010000189.1, from coordinate 2,118 downwards.
GGGGCTCACCCTGGACACGTACACCGCCCCCGACGGCACCGAGCACGGCTTCGTCGCGGCCGCTGTGGTGGACGCGCGCGGCCTGCGCCCGGCCGGACTGCCGGCCCGCCTCGGCGCGGACATCGTCCTCACCGGGTACCGGGTGTTCACCCGGTTCCCCACCCCGGGCGGCCGGACCATGCGCGGCCTGCGGATCCTGCGCAGCGACACCGGCCACCGGCTGATGGTCGCGGGCGGCAACCTGCTCTCCCGCTACCACTACCGGCTCGCCCGGATCGGCGGCCGGGTCGTCGGCGACACCCTGGAGTTCAAGGTGCTCAGCGCCGACGGTCGGGCCGACCTGCACGTCCGCGCCAACCTGGCCGGCCGCCCCGCCCCGCTGCCGGCTAGCAGCCCGTTCGCCGACGCCCGGGTCGCGCGCCGCTTCGCCGGACCGCTGCCCTATACGTTCGAGTACGAGCCGCAGACCCGCTCGATGATCGTCGTCAAGGCCGTCCGCGCCCACTGGGAGCCGGTACCGGTCGCCGTCGAGGTGCCCCGGCTGACGTTCTTCGACCACGGCCCGCTGGCCGGTAGCCAGCCCGTGCTCGCCAACGCCTTCCACGTCGCCGACCTCGACTACGGCTGGGAGTCGGGCAGCCGCCGCGCCCTCGACGGGAGCGCGCGGTGAGCCCGGTCCGGCCGGCGGGAGAGCGGCCGGCCGGACAGTGGCCCGCGGGAGAACGGCCGGCCCGGACCGCTCCGGAACCGGCGCCTGCCGCGAGCCCAGCCCCGCTGCGCCGCCCGTCCGGCATGCGCGAGGTGATCGGCTACAACTGGCCGCTGTACGCGGGCGGCGCGCTCGCCGCCGTCGGCGGCTGGACGCTGGTCCGGCGGCTGCCCCGCCCGGCCGCCCGCCTCGCCCGGGCCGGCGCGCTCGCGGCGGGCTGGCTGCTCGCCGCCAGCACCGCCGCCACCTGGTACGTCTACGACCGTTCCGCGCTGCACGGCTACGCCTGGCTCGACGACCTCCTGCCGGACGGACCCGGCCGCCACCTCGTGGTCTCGGCGGGCCTCGACGAGACGAGTCAGCCGATAGCCGCGCGCCATCCGGGTGCGCCGCAGCTGATCGCCGATCTATACGACCCGGCGCTGATGACGGAGGGTTCGATCCACCGCGCCCGCCGTCGCCTGCCGCCGGTGCCCGGCACCGTGGCCGCCCGACCGGCGGGGCTACCCGCCGCGCCCGCCTCGCTGGACTCGGTGCTCGTCGTGTTCGCCGCCCACGAGCTGCGCCGGGCGGCCGACCGCGCCGCTCTGTTCGCCGAAACGGCCCGGGTGCTGCGGCCGGGCGGCTCGCTCGTCCTGGTCGAGCATCTGCGCGACGCCGCGAACACCGCCGTCTACGGCCCGGGCGCGTGGCACTTCCTGCCGCGGGCCACCTGGCTCGGCCACGCCGCCGCGGCGGGTCTGCGCCCGGCGGCCGAACGGCGGATCGCCGCACTGGTCACCGCGTTCGCCTTCCGGAGGTCCGAGTAGTGAACCAACTCCTCGACGTGGGGGTCCAGTTGCGGCTGGTCGGCGCCGCACTGGTAGGCATCGGCCTGTTCCACGCGGTGCTGCCCCGTGTGATCGACTGGCCCGCCGACCTGGCCGGGACCACCCTGCTGACCCGTCAGGTCTCCTACGCGCACCTCTTCTTCATCGGCCTCGCCTGCGTGCTGCTCGGCCTGCTGCCGCTTGCGCTGCCCGGTGAGCTCCTCGCGGGCTCGCCGCTCGGGACCGCCCTCCTGGCCGGCCAGACCCTGTTCTGGGGTGCCCGCTGGGTCTTCCAGTTCGCCGTCTTCTCTCCCCGCCTCTGGCGCGGCGATCCCCTCCGCACCCTGGGCCACCTGGCGTTCTCGGCGCTGTGGACGTGGGTGACCGCGGTGTTCGCGGCCGCCCTGTGGAGAGTGCTCCAGGGTTCGTTGCCTAGCTGGTGACTTAGCTGCGTCAGCATGGCATGCGGGAGCGAGGCTCTCACTCGCTCTGGCCGCCGACGCCCGCGGCGCGGCCACGGGAAAGGCCAATACCGAGCTGGAAAGGGCTCGCGCGGCCGCCTTTGCGGCGCAGCAGCGGGGCCGCGTGCGCCGGTACCTG
>NZ_JBSFJV010000188.1:0-6551 GCF_053598235.1 Kitasatospora sp. NPDC001159 | reverse complement strand
GGTAGATGGTGTTGGTCCCCTTCGGGGCCCCGGAGCCGACACGGCCCCGGGGCCCCTCGACGCGTTCTGCCCGGAGTGCAGTGACTACAACAGGTTGCCGGTCCGCGCCGGTCACGCTAACGCCAGCTGACCGGAACCCCCTGCCGGTCCGCTACCCAAGGGGCAGCGGACCAGCCAAGCCTCATGACCCGCTTCATTCTCCGAGTGCGAACGACGCCCGTTCTTGCCATTTCACGCCGTCGTGCACAATGAGTTCAACCGACGAGACGTGAGACGTGAACGGGAGCCTGCCGGCGAGGTCGGCCTCGGTCTCCTCCAGGACGGCATCTTCCTGCCCTTGAGCGATGGTCAGGTGCGGCACGATCTCGGCGAATCGGCCGCATACGGCGGAGCCTCAGGCCAACGATCAGCGATCGCCTCCGTGAGCTGCCGCAACTGCGTGTCAGGCTCGGGAACGAGATACAGCACTTCCGGGAGCCGTCCACATCTCTCGAATACGGGTGACGACAGGCATCACGACCCTGGCAACCACACGGCCAGGACAACTGCCCCCGGCCGCTATCTACGAATTAGGTCGCACACCCGTGCGGCCGACGGCACGGCACCCCGGGGCGGGGCGAGGTGGCGGGGCGATGCCAACCAGAACGCGCTCGCCCCGCCATGGCCGCCCCGTACGGATCGCCGCCGTCGTTCCCCAGGACCCGCCCCACCCCGAGCCGTAGACCATCGGCGGGACGGGTACCGGGCTCGATCGTTGCTACGGGGCCGCCAAGGCCTATTGGGTCGTGGTGGCTGTGGGAGCCTCACCGTTCTGGGCCTGCTGGGAACGGGCGGTGAGCATGCGGGCGATCGGTATGACCTTGCTGCTGTCCCAGCCATTCCGCGGGTGCAGAGGCTCGTAGTTGACCGTCACGAGGGTTGTGCCGATCTTGGCCACGAAGAAGGTGCCGTTCTTGGTGTTCACAGCCTCGGACGCGTCCCCCAAAGCGGGGAAGGATATGTCGCTGTGAGGCGGGACGTCGGGACCGCTCAGAAACTGTCGGTACCAGGTGTCGGCCCAGGCGGTGCTCGGGCCGGCCACCACTGATACGCGCACCGCGGCGCCATCAGTGGCTGAGAAGACAACGAGGCCGCTGGTCCTCACCTCGCACGAGTCCTCCCCGGAGTCCGGGGTCGGGGCGCCAGGCGGGCATTCCGGGCGGGAAGACACACTCGGGGGATCAGCCACGCTCCAGCCGGTCGGAACCGCGTGCAGATCGGGCAGGACCGACTTGACCTGGTCGACGGTGAGCACCGCGGTGCCGCGCCCGAGCCCCGGGCCGTCGGACTGCTGGGCTTTGTGGAGGCCGAGGTAGCTACCCACGCCAGCCACGACAGCCGCCGCGACGACGACGGTGACCAGCACACCACCAACGCCGTGCCGGTGGGTGGTCTTCATATCCCTGCCGACAACGGTGTTGTGGCTGCCCACCGCGGTCTGGCCCGTTCCCGTCCCGATGCCGGTGTGGTCGCCGACCGCTACCGTGAAGGGCCCATCCTGCGCCGGTACCTCTGTCTCAGGTGCCGGCCAACGGGCCGCCAGCGCTGCTTCCAGAGTCTTGTCGATCGTGAGTAGCTCGCGTACTGCCGCAGTCACGTCGCGTTGGGCCTCCTCGCTGCACGGCTCCGCCGCCAGCCGCTCTGCGACCGCCTCCCATCTCGGCAACTGCCGCAGTCCTTGCCACACCCGCTCGACATCCGGACCGAACGCAGTGAGCGCCGCTCCGGCTGTTCTCGAGGCCGCCTGGACCAGCGCCGCCACCACGGCCGCCGCCAGGTCGGGCTCGCCCCCCACACTCATCCGAACCCCCGGTTGCAGAAGAGAAGTCAGCCCCCATGGTGCCGCCCGCCCATCACCCTTGCGCAAGGACGCGGACAGAACCGGCATCCTCGGCCAGATCCTGCTGTGCGCGGACGGCTCGTTCGGTGGCGAAGACCGCCAACGCCGCGCCACCGACACCACCGTCCCCGAAGACCCGCCCCGCCAGCAGATCCTCCTGGTAATCCGCGCGACCCCGGGCAACCAGCGCCCGCCCCGCCTCGACCGGGTACCCGTCTGGGCCCGGCGCGCTCTTCAGCTCGGCGGCCGCGGCGTCCGGCCGCTCGCGCAGCTCGGCGACGGCCGCCGCGACCGCCGCACTGATCCGGCCCGGCTCCAGCTGCTGGCCGCCGGCGTCGGCGCGGGTCTGCGTCAGGTGCTCGGTGACCAGGTCCGCGAGCTCGGCCAGGCGCCCGCGGATCTCGACCACCGCCCGCACTGGCAGCACCAGGGGGCTGTCGTGGGACAGCGTCGGCCCGGCCTGGCGGCCGACGACGTCCTCGATCGCCTCGGCGGCCGCCGCCAGGTCCAGCAGCCGGTACGCCGTTGACCGGGACACTCCCAGCTCCCCGGCCGCGTACGCGCCCCACGACGGGTAGCCCAGGGCGATCCAGACCCGGCCGTCGTGCGCGGCGCGCACCCGCTCAGCCAGCACCAGGACGGCGGTGCGCACCTGCTCGACCGACTCGCGCAGCGCGCTGGTCAGCCGCCGCGCCTCGGCCTCGCCGACCGGGACGGCCGACTCCTGGTGCCGCCGCTCGCCCACACCCTCCCCCTGCCCGCCAGCAGCCGCCCGAACCCGGCGCCGGCCTGTGTCATGCCTGTAGGGGCTGTGTCATTGACCGGCCATTTCCCCGGGCGGGAGCGATTCACAGACAGGCTGTGTCACCCGTGTTCGGTCCGGCCGTGACCCGTCTCACCGGAGTTTGACCAGTCTCAGCGAAGTGTGATCGGGTGGTCTACCGGCCCCGCTACCTGTCGATGTCTACCGGAAGCCCGCGGAGCTGCAGCCGCGTCCTCAAGAACTCCATCTCCGCCAGAGTGCCCACCACACTGTCGCTGCTCAGCTCTTCGACGAGCCTTCGGGCCTGGAGCAACGACACGCCCGAGACCTCACGGAAGACCTTCAGCGCCGGGACAAGGCTGGGTACCGGCTCGGCCAGCCGCAGCCGGGTGGGTCCGTTCGCCGCCAGCAGCGCCTGTCGCCACTCATCGTCAGGTGCCGCCCCCGGCCCGGAGTGCTCGCACCGATAGGCACCGCAGCTATCGCAGTAGAACTCGGCATCCCACCACAGCTCGCCGAAGTCGATGAACTGGTTCACCTGCCGCACCGCCATGTCGCCGCACTCGCAGAGCGACGCGATCTTCACCGTCTGGCCAGTCACCAGGACGCTCACGCCCTCGTAACCCCCTCGTGGGTCGGAGATCCCCGTGTGGCTGCATTCGAGCACAGGCACCGCCTGCCATCGGAATCCGGCAGGCGATCAAACCAAACTCCGGTGAGACGGGTCGTGTATCACCTGGCCGGGCAGGCGGTCCGGCCGGCCGTCACGGCGGCGTCCATCGTGGCGGCCAGGGCGGGCAGCTCGCGCTCCGGCTCGCCGAGCACCGAGGCGGGCATCGCCGCGGCGAGCGCGCAGACCGCGGCCAACGCGATCCGCTCGCCCATCGACAGCTCCGGCAGCCCTGCAGCGTGCACCCGGCCGACGACGACGTCGGCGGCCAGGTCGTACGCCAGCTCCTCGGCCAGCCGCCCGTCGCCGCCCGGGACGACCTCCCGGCCAGCGGCCTGCTCGATCGCGTCGGCGGCCCGCGGCGGTGCCGATCCTCCGCCTGCCGGGCCGCGAGCTCGCGCACCCACCCGGCCGCCCGCCGGCCCGCCTCGGACGCCTCGGCGAGCACCTCGTTCACCGCGTGCTCCCGCTCCCGCTGCTCCTGGTCCTCGCTGTTGCCGGTGTCCTTGAAGCGGGGAAGGGCGGTCAGATCCGTCATGACGGGTGAACTGGCCCGGCCGGGCCCGGGCCACGGGCAGACTGTGATCATGACTTCCGCCCGCCGTCCGCTGTGGCAGCCCTCCGTCGACGCGGCCGCCGACGCACCCCCGGCCGAACTGCAGCGGCTGCTGCCAGTGGAGCGCTCGCTGTTCCAAGGACCACCTACGCTCCCGATCATGGAGACGGAAAACGACGCGCGAGGAATCAAGGCCGAAGCAGCTGCGCCTGGCGCTCGCCGCCGAGCCCACCGCCCACTCACCGCTCGCCCGCGGCCTGGGCGCTTCGACCGACTCCTGGAGCATCGACGGGAGCGACCTGGTGGTGGAGGGCTGGAACAGCGCTCCCGGCCTGTTCGCCGTCCGCGCCCCGAACCGCCGACTGCTGGGCTGGGTCGAGGCGCTCGGCGACGGCTGGGGCACCTACATCAAGGGCCGCCTGATCATCGACGCCACCGACGGTGACACCTGGCTCTCTACGGACGCGCCCCACGCCGTCGCCCTGCTCCGCGCCGCCCGGAACCAGCAGCTGACCTGACCCGCACCGCCGGCAGCCTGGCGCCGCAACGCCGCCGCGTCTTGTGAGTGGTCTTGCCAGGCGTCTTGTCGGTGTCTCGTGAGGCGTCTACTGAGCGGTCTTGTGGGCACATGGTCATCCGGCCCGGCGCGGCATCACCGCAGGTCGGACCCTGTTTTGAGCGGGCCGGAAATGCCGACAACCCCTAATCTCTGTCCTTCGTCTTGGTAGAGGTGGTCGGTCGGTTCGGTTCGGGGTTGCGCCTGCGGCGGGCCGGTGTTCTTCTGCGCGTCCGGCGAAGCCGTCCGCGTCGACCCGGGGCCGGCCCGGCCGGCCGCTCCCGGCGCCGCGCCGAATGCACGTAGCTCCTGAGGGCAGGGCAATCGCAGCACCATGCCGCAGCATCGCGGAAACGCTCGGCGGCGAGCGGAGGGCCCCGTCGAACACGGCTTCGCCAACCTGAAGGCCTGGCGGATCCTCACCAAGCTCCGCACCGACCCCGGCCGCGCCACCGCCCTCCTGCGCGCCCTGCTCGTCCTGACCAACCTCGAAACCAACCGCTGACGGACGATCAAGAGCCCAGACTCCCGCCCGCGACCAGCACGAGCACCCCGACCGAGCGCCACACCAGACAGCACCTTCGAAGACGGCGAAGGCTCACTGATCCGAGCTGCTCAGCCAGCCGGTCCGGTCGCCACGAGCGGCCGTACCGCCGGTTCGAGCAGCGACAAACTCCGCTGCTGCGCATCGAGGGCGACGCGGATGCCGACCGGCATCGGCAGATTCGGGCCGGCGTGTCCGAACTCGACGTTGCCCAGGACCGGGATGTCACGGTCGCCGAGGACGTCGAGCACGATCTCGGGCAGGGTCGGGGGCGCGTCGGGCGAGTCGAGCCCGCCGATCTCGCGCGGAATGCCCACGACCATGCCGGAGATCCGATCGAGGATGCCGCAGTGCCGCAGCACCTGTAGATAGCTCCACACATGCGATGCGTGGCCACCCATCTCCTCCCAGAACAGCACCGCGCCGTCGAACCATTCGAGCGGCAGCGCAAAACGCGTCGCCTGCGCCAGCACGATGCGATTGATCACCCCGCCGATCAGCCGGCCTTCGGTGCGACCGGGACGCCAGCACTCCCAGGACGGGGTGGCCGGGAGCGCACCGATCGCCTCGGTACCGGTCAGCAACTTGGCGTAGAGCGTCGCGAGTTCCGCTTGGCGCGGTGCGGGCGCGGCCTGCCAGTGCCCGCCGAGTCCAGGGGTGGCCAAGTCGGCATGGAACCCGACCAGACCCGTGCGCGCATAGAGCACCAGATGCAGCAGCGAGATGTCGCTGTAGCCGAGGATCGGCTTGGGGTCGGCCGCGATCGCCTCGACGTCGATCAGGTCGAGGTAACCGAGTACTGTCTGGCCGCCGTCATGCGCAATGATCGCGCGCACCTCGGGATCACGTAGCAGAGCGTTGAACTCCCCGGCGATCTCCGCCGGCGCGGCCGCGCTCCACCAGTGGTGCCGCCCTGCTTCGAGTAACGGTGCCCGACGCACGCGGAATCCCATCCGCTCGAGCACAACCACCGCCTGCTCGAGGTCGCGCTCGTAAACGGCATGGAGCGGACCGGACAGCGATGCGATAACGACGAGATCTCCGGGCCTCAGGGCACGAGGTCGAAGCAGTTGAGGCAGTGCAGAACCGGTCACCGCCGCAGTATCCCGACACCCGCATCAACACGCGACACATTTACCGACCGAACGTCCGGCAGGCCTGGTCTGCACGCCCCCGACTGGTCCCACTACATGAGCTGGCTCCGGGGGTTACGTGAGCGCCCACCGAAGTCAGCCGATGACGGACGATCAAGACCGCAGACTCTTGCCTACGACCAGCACGACCACCCCGACCGAGCGCAACGCCAGCGCCTCCGACCAGCACAATCGAAGATGGCGAAGGCTCATTGAACGGCTGTGAGCGACCCGTCGTCCGCCCGGCGCGCCCTCGGCCCCGGCGTGGCCCGTGCCCTCGGCCCCCAGCAGCGCCCCCAGGGCCGCCAGCAGCCGCCCTGGAGCCACCCCGCCGCCGTCCGATACGCGACACCTGAGCTTGGCGTTTAACCTCGCTGCGCTTGGTGTTCCTTGATCGACTCGGCGCGTTTCACGGTCTTGCCGACGTCGTGGTGCTTGGCGCGGTGCTTG
>NZ_JBSFJV010000187.1:0-6571 GCF_053598235.1 Kitasatospora sp. NPDC001159 | reverse complement strand
CCCGCTATGACAAGCGAGGGCACGTGTTCCTGGGCACCGTAACCTTCGCGGCCGTCATCATCTGGCTCCGCTCATGATCGGAGAGACATGGCCTAAGTCCAGCCGTTCCTTGCTGGCCGGCTGTCCCCGGGCCAGGCCTGCGCGCCTGCCGGCCACGGGCCGCTCGAAGGCCGTGCCGGCGGTTCTCCGGTGCAACGGAGAACCGCCGAATCCCCTGTGACGTGGCATCGGCCGGGGCGGCCGCCGGCGAGTGGCGGTGTCCGTGTCGGCCGCCTCCCGGTCAGCACGGACTGTAGACCGGCCTGGTCTGGCGATGCGAGGGGACTGCCGGACAAGAATTCTGCCGCACTGGCGACGTGCTGAGCTGGGGCGTCGAACGGGGTACGGCCCGCCTTGGGGAGCCGGTTGTGTGTGAAACGCCGGACATCGTGGAACACCGTGATCCGCGAGTGATGGGACACCCCGTGGGGAGTGCATCATCAGGGCAGCCCGAGGACCCGGCTGGGGTGCAACCCACCGGACTCCATTGAGCAGTAACGGGCATGACGTGGCATCAGTCAACGAGACCCGAGCCGAGGCGGAGCCCAGGCGCGGGCGCCGGAGGAGTGAGGACTCCTCCATGAGTCGGATGAGGACGGGCGGCGGCCGCCCGGTACGGCAGGACGCGCTCTCGAACGCGGCGGCCGGGGTGGTGGCGTCAGTGATGGGCGCGGCCGCGGCGCTGGCCCTGGGGGGCCTGCCCCTGAGGGTGATCGGAACGGTACTCGGGATGGGCGGCTCGGTCGCCGTCCTGCTGGTCCGCGAACTGGCCGACGCCCGACGCCGGAGCCGGTGAGCGTGATGGCGAAAGACGCTCCCGGTGCCGATCGCAGGTTCCGGGGAAAGGGCCATGCCCTACGACTGGCCGAGGAGTTGAACCTGGCGAGGCTGGCGCGTGGGATGAGCCAGCGCGAGGTGGCGGTGGCCCTGGCAGGAGTACCCGGCTGCTCGCTGGCCTCCGTAAACCGGGCGCTGGCCGGCAAAACGCTGGTGAGCGGGCCCGCGACCCTGGCGATCGGCGAGGCAGTGGGAGCTCCACCGGAGCGGGTCCGCGCCCTGTGGGAGAAGGCCGCCGCCAACCGGACCCCGGTCTACCGGACCCAACCATCGACTGACGACCGACGAGCCCCGGCCCGGGCCCACGCTGCGGACCGGCCGCTCCACCTGATCACCCAGCCTCATGAACTCACTGAAGCGGTCCGGCTGTTGCGTGCCCGGCGGGGCCAACCAACGTACCGGGCGATGGAGACTGCCGCGCGGCGCGCAGGATACTCGCTGGGGCGCAGCGCGTGCCAGGCCCGCAGCCAGTGGCGGTTGCCCTCCGGGACGGCCATGGGCCGCAAGATGCGCAAGCTCTCGGCCGAGGGCCGAACACACCGCCACGTGGCTGTCGCCCTTCGGGGCGGGCGAGGATCGCGTGCCCGGTCGCCCCCGGCAGGGGCCCGGTCGGCCAGGTGTGGCGGTCGCCCTTCGGGGTGGCCGAGGACCTGGCTGGCCGGCGGTCATGGAGAAACGCTGCTGGCTACTTGAGGGGCGCCTGCGGCAGCGTGCTGGGGCAGAGTCGGCGCGGCTGCTTGTCACCCTTGAGCATCGCGTCCACGCAGCCGCCCGGCAGTGCACCGGGGCCGTAGGTGCTGGTGCCGAAGTTGGCGGTGACCTGGAGAACGCCGTTGCCGAAGCTGGTCTGCTGCACCTGGTGGTCCGCGCTCAGGTAGCTGAACTCGGTCATCGGCTGCGTGCCGGCGGCCTCGTGCAATGGCGCGAAGTACTGCTGCAGTGCGGAGAGTTGCTTGCCGTAGGTGTTGAGCGTCGGGCCGTCGAGGACCAGGTTCAGCGGGGTGTTCTGCAAGATCGCCTGCAACGCCCGGGTGGTCTCCAGCGCCGGGAACTTGGTGTAGGACAGCTCCCACCGGTCGAGGTTGACCTGGGCATCGTGCAATGCGGTCTCCAGCAACGGGATCCGGTACGTCGGGTCGAACATGGCCTTGGTCAGATCATTCGGCAGGGTGACCGGCTTGAAGAAGACGCCCGGTGCGGTGGTCGGCGCGTAGCCGCCCCAGACCTCCTTGTTCTTCTCCAGTGGCCACAGCCCGTCCGCCGGCGGAGTCAGCGAGCCGTGACTGAAGTCGATGACCGGGCTGGCCCAACTGTGCGCGGCCTCGGATCCGAGCACCAGCTTGTCGGGACCGGACAGTTGGCGCATCCGGGCGATCCGGTTGGCTTCGTCCTGCTGCTGGTTCATCGGGTGGTCGGTGCTGAAGTCGTCGTACAGCTCGCCGGCCGCATCCACGTCCAGGAAGTAGCTGTTCGATCCGTTGGCGGTCATCTGCGTGGTGCGCTGGGCGAGGAACTCGTCGTGCTGCGCGAATGCCTGCGAACTGAGGTAACAGCCGCGATTGTGGAAGCCCGCGAGCACGGAGCCGTCCTGCTGGTGGATGCAGTAGCCCGGGTAGACCGGGGCCGGCCAGGCGGAGGTGGGGGCATCGGTGGTGGCCGGATCCTGCCCGTTGGCGAACGAGTCGTACGGGCCGACCAGGTAGCCCGCCTGCTTCGCGGCGGCCACCGCCTGTGCGTCCATCGGCTGGTCGTCGGCGTCGTAGCCGAGCCAGAGCCGGGACAGGCCCAGCGCCTGCATCTGCTGTACGCCCTGCGCGGTGCGGGCGCTGCCCCAGGTGTAGGCGTGGAAGGCGCCGAGCAGCTTGCCGACGTCAGGGTTGGCGGCCATCTTGCTGCTCAGTGTGACCAGTTGGCCTTGGTCGCTGAGCCAGCGGCGGTAGTCCTGTGCCGGGGCGACGGGAGAGGGCGTGGTGAGTGCGAAGGTGACCGTGTAGTCCCGGGTGCCCGCCCGCTGGGAGAACGTGTGCACGGCGGTGCCGTGCAGACGGCCGTTCTGGGAGCTGAAGCCGAGTGAGGTGCCGATCGGCTGTGGCACCAGGTAGCTGACGCCCGCTCCGGCCAGCGTGTAGCCCCACAGCGGCATGCTCAGGTCGGTTTCGAGGCCGTAGTTGGCGCCGGCCACGCCGTTCTGGGTCGAGTTCCAGAACGGGTCGGCAACCGGAATGCCCAGACCCTCGCCGCGCGGCAGTTGCATCTGAGTGGCGGACGGATCGGTGCCCGTGACCGGCCAGGACAGCGAGGCGCCGTCCTGCTCGCTGTGCACGGTGACCTGCAGCCGACCGCGCACCGCGGCGGCCGTGACGCTCAGGCCGTGCGTCGGCAGTGTCCAATTCGCCGTGCCGCCCTTGACGGTGATCGGGCCGGGTGCGCCCAGTGGCTGCGCCGCAGGTGCGGAGAGGGTCAGCGTCCGTCGGTCGCTGCCTCGCGCGGTGATGGCCAGCGAGTCGGTCTGTAGCTGTGCGACGCCGCCGTTCACCGGGATGTCCAGGAGGTTGCCATGCAGTCGGATCGAGAAGTCGGCGGGCGCCCGGCCGGCCGGGTGGGTGGTCGCCCCGTGGGCGGCCGACCAGGTCGCGCTGACGAGAGTGGCAGTGCTCACCAGCGCGAGCGCTGCCACCATCGCGCGGCGGTGGTGGGTGCGTCGCGGGCGTTGCGGGAAAGGCGGCGGAGTCGAGCTCATGGTCGTCATGCTGTGGAAGGGTGTCGGCAGGTCATAAGAACACTTCTTATGAAGCGTCGGCGGAGCTGTGCCACAAGCCACTGTCAGCGCGCTACTTCACGCCGCCACACGCCGCCGGACGAGTCTGCAGCAGCGAGGTGCCGACATTCAGCAGTTCCGTTGTGACCCGGGCAGGCCCGACTTCGGCCACGATCCTTTCCAGACGCGCTCCTGCAGCGCCCACCGGCGCTGACCATCCTGGCGGCGCGCTCAGCCGGCCAGCGCCAGCCGGAACAGCGCGCCGCCGTCCGGGGCGTTCTCGGCGGTGAGGGTGGCGCCATGGGCGCGGGCGATCTGCCGGGCCATCGCGAGTCCGAGACCGGAGCCGGGCAGCGCTCGCGCGGCCGAGGCGCGGTAGAAGCGATCGAAGACGTATGGCAGGTCCTCCGGCGCGATGCCGGGGCCGTGGTCGCGCACGGTCAACTCCAGGCCGGCCGTGATGTGCACCTCGACCGTGCCGCCCGCCGGGCTGAACTTGGCCGCGTTGTCCAGCAGGTTGGACAGCAGCCGGGCGAGCCGGGCCGGCACGCCCGGGACGGTGCGCTCCCCGGCGGTGTCCACCAGGGTGAAGCCGATCGCGAGCCAGTGCTCGCGGGCGGCGTCCACGCAGCGCGCGACCAGCGGGCCCACCCGGACCTCTTCGAGCAGCGGCTGCGGCTCCTCGTCGCGGGCCAGCTCGATCAGGTCGTTGACCATGCCGGTCACCTCGCGCAGCTGGCGGCCCAGCGCGGCGGCTGCCCGCTCACGCTGAGTGTCAGTCAACCGGTCGGCGCGGGAGAGGAGTTCGGCGTTTGTGCGGAGCGCCGTGAGCGGGGTGCGCAGCTCGTGCGAGGCGTCCGCGACCAGCCGGCGCTGGGCGGCCACGGACTGTTCCAGCTCGCCCAGCATGGTGTTGAAGCTGCCCGCCAGTCTGGTCAGTTCGTCCTCCCGGTGGCCGGGCGGCAGCTCGATGCGCAGGCCGGCGTCGCGGGTGTCGGCGATCCGTTCGGCGGTCCTGGTCAGCCGGGTGACCGGGGCCAGGCCGGTGCGGGCGACCGTGTGGCCGAGCGCGGCGGCCAGCAGCACCCCGGCCGCGGCGACGGCCGCCATCAGCTCGCCGGCCTGCCGTACGCCCTCCTGTACGGTGTCGGCGCGCAGCGCCACTTGGACGGCCTGCCGGGTGCCGGCGGAGGTGGCGGTCATCGGGGTGGTGAGCATCCGGGCCGGGTGGCCGACGATGGTGACGTCGGTGAAGTAGCCGCCGCGCTCGCGGGCCGCGATCTGGCGGGTGGCGGGGGTGACCGGCAGCAGGTACGGCTGGGCCGCGTCCCTGGCCGGGTCGGCGGGCACGATCTGGGCGCACGCGGGAGCGGCCAGGTAGCCGCACTCGCCGTAGACCACCTGGGGTCCCTGGCCGCGGTGCTGCTGCTGGAGCAGGGTGGCCTGCTGGGTGAGGTGCAGGTCGAGCTGGTGCTCGAGCTCGTAGCGGACGACGGTGAAGGCCGCCGCGCTGACGCCGACGGCGACCAGCGCGACTGCGGCCGTGCAGGCCAGCGCCAGCCGGGTGCGCAGCGGACGGCGCCGGCGCCAGCGGGCGTGCGCCCTCACCGCTCCTCCAGCCGGTAGCCCACCCCGTGCACGGTGTGCACCAGCCGCGGCTCGCCGCCGGCCTCCAGCTTCCGGCGCAGGTAACCGATGTACACCGCCAGCGAGTTGGAGTCGGGTCCGAAGTCCGACCCCCATACTCGCTCCGTGATCACTTCGCGCGGCAGCACCTGGCCGGGGTGGCGCAACAGGACCTCCAGCAGTGCGAACTCGGTGCGCGAGAAGTCCAGTGGGCGGCCGCCGCGGCTGCCGGTGCGGGTGATCCGGTCGACCGCGAGGTCGGCGTACTGGTACTCGGCCTCTTCGACGGCCGGCGCGCTGCGGCGCAGCAGAGCGCGCAGCCGGGCGGTCAGCTCGTCCAGCGCGAACGGCTTCACCAGGTAGTCGTCGGCGCCCGCGTCCAGGCCGTCGACCCGCTCGCTCACCGAGTCGCGGGCGGTCAGCACCAGGATCGGGATCCGGTCGCCCAGGGCCCGCAGCCGGCGGCAGACCGCCAGGCCGTCGAGGGCGGGCATCATCAGGTCGAGCACCATGGCGTCGGGCTGCCAGCGAGTCACCTCGCCGAGCGCCGCCAGCCCGTCGGCGGCGCCGCGCACCTGGTAACCCTCGACCGCCAGCCCGTCCTCGACGGCGGCGCGCACCTCCGGGTCGTCGTCCACGACCAGTACCTTCTGCCCGTTGCTCATGCGGACAACCCTCTCAAACCGACTCTGAGAACTCTCTTACATCGGCTCGCCAGGCTGCCGGGCAAGCGGACAGAACACGGGGACCGACCCCTCTCGGTGGTGATCGGTGCAGGTGGCACGGCGGACACATCTATCCGGGCCTGGCGCTGGCCGAGGCCCTGCGCCGAGCCGATCCGCGAGCGGTGATCTCGTTCGTGGGCACCGAGCGCGGCCTGGAAACCAGGCTGATCCCGGAGGCCGGCTGCCGGCTGCACACGGTCGACATGATCCCCTTCGCCGCCGCCCTCGGACTGCGCCGCTACCTGCTGCCCGCCGTGCTGCTGCGCTCCGGCCAGCAGTGCGGGAGATCCTGCGGGCCTTCCTGGACAGTGGCTGGCAGGCTCAGCTGACGACAGATCAGCACGTGATGTCGCCGACCCACCGGACATCGGGGCCGCCCGCGGTGAAGTCGCGTCCGATCAGATCCGGTGCCGGTGGCGTGTTCCTGTCCTGGACAGGCAGCGTTTGCGCAGGTGACGGCCGATGATGCCGTGTTCGCGCATCAGGCGGGCTATCCGTTTGCGGTTGACCACCCGGCCCTGGGCTCTCAGTTCCGCGTGCACCCTCGGAACCCCGTAGGCGCCCCGGGTCTCCCGGTGGACCCGGC
>NZ_JBSFJV010000186.1:0-6618 GCF_053598235.1 Kitasatospora sp. NPDC001159 | reverse complement strand
GGCGCCGACGTGCACGCCGGGGTCTCGGGCGTCTCGCACTTCGTCTACGACGACGAGCAGTCCTGCATCGAGGAGGTCCGCTACCTCCTGTCGCTACTGCCGCAGAACAACCGCGAGATGCCGCCGTCCGTCGTGACCGAGGACCCGGTCGAGCGGCGCAACGACAGCCTGCTGGGGCTCGTCCCGGTCGACGGCAACCGGCCGTACGACATGCGCGACGTGATCGAGGAGATCGTCGACCACGGCGAGTACCTGGAGGTCCACGAGCGCTGGGCGACCAGCGTGATCTGCGCACTGGCCAGGCTCGGCGGCAGGCTGGTCGGGCTGGTGGCCAGTCAGCCGCAGTCGCTGGCCGGGGTGCTGGACATCCACTCCTCGGAGAAGGCCGCGCGCTTCGTGCAGTTCTGCGACGCCTTCAACATCCCGCTGGTCACGCTGGTCGACGTGCCCGGTTTCCTGCCCGGTGTCGACCAGGAGCACGGCGGCATCATCCGGCACGGCGCCAAGCTGCTGTACGCGTACTGCAACGCCACCGTGCCGCGCATCTCGCTGATCCTGCGCAAGGCCTACGGCGGCGCCTACATCGTCATGGACTCCCGCTCCATCGGTGCGGACCTGTCCTACGCCTGGCCCACCAACGAGATCGCGGTGATGGGTGCCGAGGGCGCGGCGAACGTGGTCTTCCGCCGCGAGATCGCCGCCGCGGACGACCCGGACGCCATGCGCGCCCAACTGGTGAAGGAGTACACCGCCGAGCTGATGCACCCGTACTACGCGGCCGAGCGCGGCCTCGTGGACGACGTCATCGACCCGGCCGAGACCCGTGCGACGCTCATCGCCGCGCTGGAGATGCTCTCCACCAAGCACGCGCTGCTGCCGTCCCGCAAGCACGGGAACCCGCCGCAGTGACCGCCCGGGACGACCTCGCGGCCCCGCCGGACCCGCTGCTGCGGGTGGTGCGCGGGTGTCCGACCGCCGACGAGGTGGCCGCCCTGGCCGCGGTCCTGGCGCTGGCGGCCCGCCGACGTCCGGCCGCACCGGCCGACGTGGGCCGGGTCGCGAGCGCGGCCCGTTGGGAGCGAGCCGCGTCCCGCCCGCGACCGGGCCAGGCGTGACAGCTTCCTGTAAGGCCGCTTGGCGTGAAGACGGCCAGACTGGTACGAACAACGCGAAGTAGCAAGATCGAAAACGTACGGCCTTGGCCGAGGGGAGGCGGCTGATGCACCAGGTGGTGTTCCGGATTCTCGGCCCGCTGGACGTCCAGGTGGACGCCCGGCCGGTGCCGCTCTCCGGGGCGCGGCAGCGCACCATCCTCTCCATGCTGCTGCTTTCCGCCAATCGGGTCGTCTCGGTGGACACCCTCGCCGACGCCGTCTGGCAGGGCCGGCCGCCGAACACCTTCGTCAACCAGATCGCCATCTGCGTGTCCGGCCTGCGCAAGACCTTCAAGGCGGCGGTCGGACAGGACGACCTGATCGTCACCGTCCACCCCGGCTACCTGCTCGCGACCGGTGAACACCGGATCGACGCGGTCGAGTTCGAGGAACTGGTGGCGCAGGCCCGGGAAGCCGTACGACAGCGGCGCACCGTCGAGGCCGTCGAACTGCTGGACGAGGCGCTCGGCCTGTGGCGCGGTGCCGCCCTGGAGGGTGTGGTCGGCGAACGCGTGGTGGCCGAGGCGGCCCGGCTCTGCGAACTGCGGCTGGCCGTCTACGAGGAGTACAGCGGGCTCCGGCTCGACCTCGGGCACCACCGCGAACTGGTGGGCGAACTCACCTCCTTCATCAAGGAGAACGGTCTCCGCGAGCAGGCCCGGGCGCAGCTGATGCTCGCCCAGTACCGCTCCGGACGGCGGGCCGAGGCGCTGGAGACCTATCGGGAGGCCCGCCGGCTGTTCGTCGACGAGCTCGGGATCGAACCCGGCCCGATGCTGCGGAAGTTGCACGACGCGGTGCTCGCCGACGAGTCCTGGCTGACCGCGCCGCCCGCCTCGGTGCCGATTGAGGAGTCCGTACCCGGTCCCGCCGTCGCGGCCGCGATCCCCGCCCAACTCCCGTCCGACGTGGCCGCCTTCACCGGTCGGGCCGAGGAACTCGCCGCACTGGACCGGATGCTGGCCGAGCGCAGCGACAGCTCGGTGCTCCCGGTCGGCCTGATCACCGGGATCGGCGGGGTCGGGAAGACGGCGCTGGCCCGGCACTGGGCCCACCGCGCGGCCGGGCGCTTCCCCGACGGTCAGCTCTTCGCCGACCTGCGCGGCTACGACGACTCCGAGGAGCCGCTCACCCCGAACGCCGTCCTGGACCGCTTCCTGCGCGCCCTCGGCGTGCCCGCGGAGGAGATCCCCGCGGACCAGGTCGAGCGGGCCGACCGGTTCCGCAGCGAACTCGGCGGCCGGCGCGTCCTGGTGGTCCTCGACAACGCCCGCTCCTACGACCAGATCCGCTGGCTGCTGCCGGGCAGCGGCCGGCACTGCGTCCTGGTCACCAGCCGCGACCCGGTCGAGGGCCTGGCCGGTGACTACGACTTCCTGCACCTGCCGCTCGGCGCGCTCGACCAGAGCGAGGCGGCCGAGCTGGTCACCAAGGTGGTGGGTGGCGAGCGGTTGTCGGCGGATCCGCAGAGCGTGCGCGAACTCGGCACGCTCTGTGACGGCCTGCCACTCGCCCTGCGCATCGCGGCGGCCCGGCTGGCCGGCAAGCCGCACTGGACGGTACGGCAGCTGGTGTCCCGGCTGAAGGACCAGCACCGCCGACTGGACGAACTCAGCGAGGGCTCGCGCGGGGTGCGGGCCGGCTTCCGGCTGAGCTACCGCGGCCTGCCAGCCGACGTGGCCCGGATGTACCGGCTGCTCGGCCTGCTGAACCTGCCCGACTTCTCGGCCTGGGTGGGCGCCGCCCTGCTGGACGTCGACCCACTGGACGCCGAGGACCTGATCGAGCAACTGGTCGACGCCCAACTGCTCGAAGTGCTCGCCGACCGCGGTAGCGGCCAGGT
Organism: Kitasatospora sp. NPDC001159; assembly: GCF_053598235.1. Taxonomy (NCBI): domain Bacteria; kingdom Bacillati; phylum Actinomycetota; class Actinomycetes; order Kitasatosporales; family Streptomycetaceae; genus Kitasatospora; species Kitasatospora sp. NPDC001159. The sequence continues at coordinate 3,621 of NZ_JBSFJV010000186.1, read as the reverse complement.
CCGCTACCGTTTCCAGGACCTGCTGCGGCTGTTCGCCGCCGAGTGCGCGCAGGCGGAGGAGACCCCGCAGGCCCGGGCGGACGCCCGGCGCCGGGTGTTCGGCGGGCTGCTGTTCCTCGCTGAGGAGGCCCACCGGCGCATCTACGGCGGCGACTTCACCGTGGTGCACGGACCCGGGCCGAGGCACCGGCTCCCCGACGAGCTGGTCAGTGCCCTGATGGCGGACCCGATGGTCTGGTTCGAGCGCGAGCGGGCCTCGATCGTCGGCAGCGTCGACCAGGCGGCCGAGAACGGTGAGTCCGCGCTCGCCTGGGACCTGACGATGACCAGCGTCACGCTCTTCCAGAACCGCAACCACCCCGAGGACTGGCGCCAGTGCGCGGAGCGCGCGCTGGCCGCCGCCCGGCAGGCCGACGACGCCCTCGGCGAGGCGGCAATGCTGCACTCGCTCAGCACCCTGGAGATCGTCCAGTCCCGCTGGGCGGAGGCGGGCGCCCGGCTCGAACCGGCCCGGCGGCTGTTCGCCGAGCAGGGCGAGCGGCGGGGCGTGGCGCTGGTCCAGCGCAATCTCGCCCTGTACGAGCGCAACCGGGGCGACCTGGCCGCCGCCCGAGAGGAGGGCTACCGGTCCTTGGCCGGCTTCCGGACGGCCGGCGACCACTACGCCGAGGCCCATGTGCTCGGGATCCTGGCCCGGATCGAGCTGGAGCACGGCGAGCCGCGCAACGGCCTGGAACTCACCGAGCAGGCCATCGCGGTGAACCTGCGCCTGGGGTCCACCCGGGGCGAGGCACAGAGCACCGTCCGGCTGGCCGAGGTGCTGGTCAGCCAGGGGGAGGGGGAACGGGCCGAGGAGGCGAGCCGCCGGGCGCTGGAACTGGTGCGCGCCGCCGGCGACCTGCGGGGTGAGGCGCACTCGCTGCGCTGTCTCGGGGAGGCGTTGTGGCGGCAGGCCCGGCCGGCCGAGGCGGCCGGTGTGCTGCGGGAGGCGCTGGCCGCCGCGGACCGGGTGTCGGACCGCTCCCTGGCGGCCCGGGTCAGTACCCTGCTCGCGTGCGTGACGGGCCTGACGGGGGACCGGGTGGCGGCGGCCGGGCTCCTCGCCGCCGCGGCGCGGCAGTTCGAGGAGCTCGGCTCGCCGGTGTGGCTGGAGCGGGTGGCCGGGCTCGACCGGGTGGTGCGAGGGGCCGGCGCGCTCGACTCCGAACGACTCTGGGAACTGCTGGAGGTCGCGCCCTAGCCGGCGGTGCGGCCGGGCGGGCTGACGGTCCAGGGGTCGTCGCCGTACACGGTGGTCATGGGTTCTCCTCACGCTCGCTCGGGCCCCCTCCGCCGCCGACTGTAGCGAGCGGTGATTTTGACCCTCTTTCGTATTCGTTTCACATCGACGGGTCCGGGGCGGACACATCACTGACACGACCGGAAAAGGGCAGCTCAGTACGTTCGTGCGGTCACAGCGTCAGCCGCACGGAACGGATGTGTCATGCCGTACGTCGAAGCCCCGGAGACCCTGGAGCAGCCCCCCACCCGACCGGCCGCACCCGCCCTGGAGTTCCGTCTCCTCGGGCCGGTGGAGGCGATGGCCGACGGCCGGGAGATCAGGCTGGACGGCGCCAAGCAGCGCTCCGTCCTGGCCGCCCTGCTGCTGTCCGACGGTCGGCTGCTGCCCGACGAGCGGCTGAGTACCCTGCTCTGGGGGTGGGACCCGCCGGCCACCTGGACCGCCCAACTGCACACCTACGCGTCGCGGCTGCGCGGCCGGCTCGGCCAGCAGGTCGACCTGGTCCGCCGCGCGCCCGGCTACCGGCTGGACATCGGCCCGGGCCGGGTGGACCTGCACGAGTTCCGCCGGGACGCCGACCTCGGCCGCCGGGCCCTGGAGGCCGGCGAGTACGCCCGCGCCGCCGAACTGCTCTCCGCCGCCCTGGCGCACTGGCGCGGCACCCCGCTCACCGGGGTCACCGAACAGCTGGCCGAGAAGGAACTGCCCGCGCTGGAGGAGAGCCGGCTCGCCGCCCTGGAGAACCGCATCGAGGCGGACCTCGCCCTGGGCGGTCACCGGGCGGCCGTCCCCGAACTGCGCGGACTGGTCGCCGAGCACCCGACCCGGGAGCGCCTGCGCGGACAGCTGATGGCCGCCCTCTACCGCTGCGACCGGCAGAGCGACGCCCTGGAGGTGTACGACCAGGGGCGGCGGCTGCTCGCCGAGGAACTGGGCGTCGACCCGGGCCCGACCCTGCGCGAGCTGCACCGACAGGTCCTGTCCGGCAGCCTCCCCGGCCCGGCCGCCGTCGAGCGGCTCACGGCCGCGTCATCGGCCGTGAATGCGGCGGCCGTGAACCAAGCCGTCCCTCCGGCCCCGAAGCGGGCTGGTGACGTGCCGTCGCCGGAACGCCCCGCCGGCGCGTGGAGCGGGCTCGTACCGGCGATGCTGCCACCGGCCGTCGCCGACTTCACCGGACGGGAGCGCCACCTGGCGGCCGTGCGGGCCGCTCTGGGTGGGGCGTCGCAGGACGGTCCGGCGCAGGACGGTCCGACGCAGGACGGTCCGGCCAGGGCGGCGGACCCGGCGGCGACCGCGGGCCCGGCCGGACCGGTAGTGCTGACCGGCGGCGCCGGATGCGGGAAGTCCGCGCTGGCCGTCCAGGCGGCCCACCTCGCCCGGACGGAGTTCCCCGACGGCGTCCTCTACGCGGACCTGCGCGGCCCCGACGGCCTCCCGCGCCACTCGGACGAGGTGCTCCGCACCTTCCTGCGCGCCCTGGGGGCGGAGGAGCGGGAGCTGCCGGGTGGCCCGGACGAGCTGGTCCGGCTCTACCGGAGCCGACTGGCCGGACGGCGGGTCCTGGTGGTGCTGGACAACGCCGAGGACGAGCGCGCGGTCCGTCCGCTGCTCACCGCCGACGAGCGCGGCCGCACCCTCGTCACCAGCCGCTCCGCGCTCGGCACCGTCGAAGGGGCCCAGCGCTTCCGGGTCGGCCCATGGGACTTCGCGGAGGCCTACCAACTGCTCGCCGAGGCCGGCCGGGAACGGGTGAGCGCGGATCCCGCGGCCACCGCCCGGATCGTCGAACTCTGCGACCGGCTGCCGCTCGCTCTGCGGATCTGCGCCGGCCGGCTGGCCGCCCACCCGCACTGGACGGCGGCCCGGCTGGCGGACCGCCTCACCCCGGCCGAGCACCGGCTGGACGAGCTCCGCCTCGGCGATCTGGACGTCAGGGCCAGCCTGGCGGCGGACCTGCCGCGGCTCCACCCGGCCGCCCGCACCGCCCTCAGGGCCATCGCCCGGGCCGGAGCCGACAGTGTCACCCCCGGGGACGCCGCCGAATTGCTCCGCTCGTCAGAGCGCGAGGCGGAAGAGGTGCTGGAACTGCTGACCGAGGCCCGGTTGCTGACCGCCGACCCCGACCCGGCCGAACTGCGCTACCGGATCGCTTCGCTGGTCCGCCTGGTCGCCGTAGAACAGCCAGCCGCCGCGCTCGTCGCCTGAGCCGGCCCCGTTCGCCGCGCTCGTCGATCGTTCGAGCCTGACCGGTCCGGCCGGCACGCTCAACCACAACTGCGTCCAGGTCGTCGGCGCCGGGGAGTCGGAGTCCCGCCCGCACACCGACTCCCGCGCGC
>NZ_JBSFJV010000185.1:0-7015 GCF_053598235.1 Kitasatospora sp. NPDC001159 | reverse complement strand
AGCGGCTCCAAGCGAGCCCACTCCTCGTCCGTCAGATCACCACGACCAGCCATACCAATCTAACGAGTCAGATGATCGGAGAGACACGCCCTAGGACGCGTTGTGAATGTGATCGATCTCGCCGCCTGACAGCTCACAGTCCACGGATGGCTTCGGCCAGGTCAGGGCCATAGGACGCCCAGCAGATCACAGACCCGTCGACGTCGATCTGTCCCATGAACCACTCGTCACCGGCTCTTGCAAGGCACAGGTCGTGGAAGGAGAGGATGAGGTCAGGCTGGAGGACGTCGTAGTCGGCGGAGCCGTGCTGCTCGACAACGACGAGTCGTTCAAGGGAGAGCAGATCCGCTTCGGCGTCGCCCGATGCGCGGCGGACCCGCTCGATCGTCCATTCGTCGGGGAGATCTGCGTTCACGGCGGCATGGTCGCAGCGGATGGTCTCTCACAGCCACTCGTTTATCGCTGCGACCAGCACGGTTGCGTGATAGCGGACGGCGAGCTTGTCATATCTCGTGGAGACCGCGCGGTGGCGCTTGAGCCGGTTGATCCCGCACTCGACCGCGTGCCGCTGCTTGTAGTCGCCCCGGTCGAACTTGGGCGGGCGACCACCGCGGAGTCCGAGCTTCTGACGGTTGCGGATCTGGTCGGCCTTTTCCGGGATGGTGCACTTCACACCGCGTCGTCGCAGGTAGACGCGGTTCGCGCGCGAGCCGTGGGCCTTGTCTGCGCGGACCCTGTCCGGCTTCGTGCGGGGGCGACCCGGTCCGAGGCGGTCAAGCGGGGCCTGCTGGCGCGCTACCAGATCATCGTGGTCGAGCTCACCGACCCCGTCGTCACCCCCGAGCGCCTGATGAGCCCGGAGAAGCGCAGCGAGGAGATCCGCGGGCAGCGACTCGGCGCGCTCCAGGCCGCCATGCTCCACACCATGGCGCAGCACGGGCTGCAGACGATGATCACCTTCCACCACCGGACCATAGAGTCTCAGGCGTTCGCGGAGGGTCTGCCGGCGGTCGCCGCCAAGCTGCACGCCAGTGACCCGGAGTTCTACCCGGACCGGATCTGGGCGAAGGGCCACGGCGGGTCGCTGGCCGCGCCGGCCCGGGCCTCCGTCGGCGGGTACGCGATCGGGACGTGGCTGTCGGAGCTGCGGGCCGCGGCCCAGGTGCCCGCCGACCAGCCGGGCGCGCTGGCGCCTGAGCGGCGCAGGGCGCTGCCAGGTGATCGACCCGTGGTGGTGCCCCGCCTGGCCGATCACCTGGCAGCGCGCGTACGCCGTGGCGCAGTGGTGGCTGGAGGCCGACGGGCGGGTCGACTGGACCGTGTTGCCCGTGGACACGGTTTTTGAGGGCGAGCAGCTCGGCCGGTGGGTGCAGGCGCAGCGGGCCGGCTGGCCGGGCCTGGAGGAGGACCAGCGGGACCTGCTGTCGGCGATCGGCATCGAGGAGGACCAGGAGCTGGTGGCCGCACGGGCTGCGGCCGCGGCCAAGCCCAAGGTGTCGCGGGCGGACCGGTTCGACGCCGGCCTGGTGGCGCTGGCGGCCTTCGTCGAGCGCGAGGGCCACGCGAAGGTACCGCGGGCGCACAAGACCGAGGAGGGGCTGTCTTTGGGGGCCTGGCTGAACAACCAGAAGGCCCGGCGGGACAAGCTGAGCGAGGAGCAGCGCGGGCAGTTGCAGGCCCTGGGGGTGGCCTGGTAGCGCATTCTGCGAGGTGTGGCGTGCGCGCCGATCCCAAGTGGGATCGGCGCGCATCTGCTTGTTCGGACAGGGCTTCCTGCCCGCGTGGTCGCTGCGGTACCCGCGGCGGTGAGCATTCACCCCGCGCCCGCAGCCATTCGGGGCCGGTCGGCTCGAGGCTCGGGCCGAGTGGCGACGCGCTGTCCTCGGGCACCCGCTCAGGCGACGGCCCGCTCCAGCCAGTCGAGCAGGACCGCGTTCCGCAGCAGCGGGGCCATCGGGGCGCAGTGGTCACCGGCGCCCTGGGTCTGCGTCATCACCACGTGCGTCTTGGGGCCGCCGAGGAGGTCGTACAGGCGGTGGTCCTGGCCCGGGACCATTCCTTCGTTCTCGTATCCCAGGATCAGTGCCGGGCACTTCACCAGCGGTGCCACGTCGTCGCAGCGGAAGCGCTCGATCGTCCGCGCAAGTGTCCAGAAGTCGCGGGGTGCCCGGCCGGCGCGGGCGTCGTCCAGGAACTGGCGGCCGAAGATCTCGGCGCGCTTGGCCAACAGCGGGGCGGCGGGGCCGAGTTCGGGGACGATCTCCGTGCGCCACCGGCGGTTGATGGTCTCGCGGTCGGGACCGGTCGCCAGCTCCCGCCATACCTGGGGCCAGGCGAGCCAGTTGTCGACGGCGCCGGGGTCGGCGACCACCGCCGCCAGCCGGCCCTCGAACGCGGCGGCGCGGATCGCGAGGATGCCGCACATGCTCCAGCCGGTCAGGGCGATCCGTTCCGGGTCCACCGCCGGCAGCCCCACCAGGTGGTCCACGACCGGACGCACGACGTGTTCCCAGTCCGGCCGGAACGGGATGCCGTGCTCGAAGAGCAGGCTCCCTTGTCCGGGCCCTTCCAGAATCACCGCGTTCCATCCACGCTCGACCGTCGCGCACGCGCCGAACGCGTACAGGTCGATGCTCTGGGCGTCGCTGCCGTTGACGAGGATCACGGTGGGCCGCCGCCGCGGTGGCCCGGTCGGGGTGAGCAGGTAGGCGGGCAGTCCCACGTCGCCGTATGGGATGCGGAGCCGCTGTACGGGCGGGTCGAGCAGCTCGCCCGCGCGGTGCCAGCAGGCCCGCATCCGGGCGAAGATCGCGGGTTCGCTGTCCGGGCGCTCGCTGGCGAGGACCGAGAACAGCGCCAGGGAGAGGTACTTGGCGGCCCGCAGGTAGGCGTCGCGGGCGACAGTCCTGTGCCCCGCGCGCAGGGCGTCCTTGGCGGCGGCTTCCGTGCGGTGGCCCAGGGCGAGGAATTCCGCGTGGTACGTGCGGCCGGAGACTCCGGCGCGGTTGATCCGGTCGACGGCGGCCAGTACCTCCCCGGCCTCGGCGATGCGGTAGGCGGCGCCGCCGAGCGCGGCGCGGGTCTGGAGGTCGAGGTTGGGTTCGGCGAAGAGGTGGACACGGTCGAGAGGCATGCTGGTCTCCTTCAGGCCCTCAGGCCGTGGCGCTTGGTGTACGCGAGGTGGAAGGCGAGCAGCGGGGCAGCGATGACCGGCCAGCACGCGTGCATGGCCACCGGCGCGGCGTCGACGGGCAGCAGGTAGGCGAAGGCGAGCTGAGCGAGCGCGTTCAGCAGGCTCGCGATACCCCAGAGGGTCGTGAGCACCCGCAGACCGTGCCGGAAGCCGGCGTCCTCGCCCCAGCGCCCCTCCCACGCCCGCAGGCCGTCCTCACCCGCCTTGACCAGGACGAACGAGCGGAACATCACCATCAGCGCAGGCCGCCCGTAGAGCACCGAGGCCAGCAGCCAGACCCCGATCAGGCCGCCGAGCATCCCCGTCCACGCCTCGCGGACCAGCAGTGCGCGCGGGTCGCCGGTGAGCGCGGAGAGCACCAGCCCGAGAGCGATCATGCTCAGGATCAGCAGGGCCGGGAAGTCGATGCGACGTGTCCGCACCAGCCGCACGAGGACGACCACCGCCGGCACCGCCGCCGACCACAGCAGCGCGTGCCACTGGTCGACGCCCGCCGCGCGTAGGCCGTAGTAGAAGCCGAGCGGCAGGACGAGGTCAAGCAGGACGGGTATCAGCACGCCGGCGCGGCGCGCAGCTGGGTGGGCGGTCACCGTGTCCCCTCGCGCCTCGTCGCGAGGGCGAAGAGCGTGGACAGCTCGCGCCCGTAGGCGCGGGCGTCGAAGTCGTCGCCGACGGCGAGCCGGTTCGCTGCCGCGTCGATGGACGCCCGGATGGCGGTCGCCATCGCCTCCGCGTCGAACTCCCGGAACGCACCCGCCCGTTGGCCGTCTCGCAGGTGCTGCACCAGCAGCGCGACGGGGGTGTCGAAGCCGGCCGGGCTGACCAGCGGCGCGCCGTCTTCCCGGCGGGCTGCGGCGAGGACGTCAACCAGCGCCCGCACCTGCACCGGGTGCTCCGCCAGGAACTCCAGGTTCGACTCGATGTAGGCGGCCAGCATCGCGGCCGGCTCGGTGTGGGCGCGGATGCGCGGCTGTATGAAGGCGCGCGCCTCGTCCTGGACGGTGTCGACGACCGACTGGAACAGGTCCTCCTTGTCGTCGAAGTGGTACGAGATCAGGCGCACGCTGGAGATCCCGGCCCGCTTCGCGATCTGCGCGAACGAGGCACGGGCATAACCGAGTTCGGTGACGGTCTCGATGGCGGCGGCGATGATCTGGGCGCGGCGCGCGTCGGTGACGAAGCTACGGCCGGACGACGGGGCGTCGGCGTCACCCCTCGCTTGATTTACTCGCATGAGTAAAAAGTAACACGAGTCGGCAACCCAGTCCGTCGGACCGTCAGTTCTCCCCAGGTACCCCGGCGATGAGCAGCGTGCCAATGGCACCCGGGCCGCACCGCATGCACGTCACCCGCCGTGCTGAGCACGACGTGGAGTGGGCGTAAGGCCGACGGTGGGCTGCTGGGGAGAGTGTTGGGAGGCCGTCACCTTCGGGTGGTGGGCTCCCCAGTGCTACCTACGCCGGGCGGGTGGGGACGGGCAGCCGCGCATGTCCTCCATGACGGCCCAGGGGAAGCGGTAGTGGGCGTTGCTGAGCGGCCAGATGGTCTTCTCCGTCGGGTGGTTCTGGCCGGTGCGACGAGAGCGTGGGCGGCTTCTGGGTGGCTGGGGCGGGCGCAGTTTGCAGGCTTCGGCGAGGGCGGTCGGGTCGGGCAGGCCGGTGTTGGGGAAGGGCGGGGTGAACAGTGGGGTGTCGCCGCCTGCGGCGAGCCGGTGCTGGTAGGTGGCGGCGAGGAGGAGGGGGCGTGCCCAGGGCGGTACGGGGTGGGTGGTGCAGCCGTAGCGCAGGCCGTCGGGATCGTGCAGGGCGATGGTGGCCGCGCCGTCGGTGAGGTCGGCGGAGTGGGCGGTGGAGAGCTGGGTGTCGGAGGCGGCGGTGAAGACGGCGGTGGCCAGGGCCGCCGCGAGGTGGGGGTGGGCGGTGGCGGCGTGCAGGCGGCGGGCGACCTCGGCGGCGGTGGCCGGGGGCATCTGCGGCGGGTGGAAGCCGCGGACGTGGGCGAGTGGCGGGGTGCAGCGGCAGTAGCGCTGGGGGCCGTCGAGGGAGCAGAAGGTGGTCAGGGCCGGCAGGTTGAGCCACCGGTCCTGAAGCGGCCTGCGCGGGCAGGGCAGGACCGTGGCGTTGTCGCCGGGTAGGTGGGCGGCGGCCTCGGCGAGACGGTGGTCGGTTGCCCGCAGGGCGTGTTCCAGAGTGGGGGTGGGGCGGGGGCGGTGGCAGACCAGGGCCAGGTGCACACCGGTGCGCTGTCGCAGGGTGAGCAGGTCGTTGATGCGGCGGCGGTTGAGCAGGTGGGCGCGCAGCACGGTGAGGTGGGTGATGGGGGTGGCGAGGATCCAGGCGGCGGCGATCGCCCACGGAGGTACGGGGTCGAGCCGGGGGTAGCCGGTGACGGGAACGGGTTTGCCGAGGGCGGCGAGGATGTCGTAGGCGAGGCAGATGGTGGAGTCGGTGCCGATGGTGGGGTGGACGGTGGCCCGGCCCGCTGCGGGGTCATGGGCGGCCTGGGCCGTGCGGGTGTGGGGCAGGTCGTCACGGGGGTCCAGCACGATGGTGACCGGCGGCGGGTCGGGGCAGATGAGCATCAAGCCGCCCGGCGGTGACGGAGTTTGCTGTAGGCCCAGCGCAGGAGGTCTTCGTCGACGGTGGTGCGCTTGGAGTCCTTCATCCCGACGGTGAGGTGGTGGGTGATCTTCGCCCAGGCGCGGAAGTTGCCGTGGGCGGCCTCGCGGTCGCACAGGGCGATCAGCTCCTTGTCGGCCTTGGCCCAGATGGGGTGGAAGGCGGGGATGACGGTGAGGACCTCGTCCAGGGGCATCGGGTCGATCTCCTGCCAGGCGTAGACGCGGGATTCAAGCATCGGCTCGCTCTGCAGCATCTCGAAGCAGCCGTTGCCACCGGTGAAGATGATCGTCAGGTCGGTGCCGGTGTCGTCCCACAAGTAGCGCAGATATTCGAAACAGAGTTTCGACAGCCACTGGGCCTCGTCGCACACCAGCACGCGGCGCTCCTCCAGGGCGCCGCGCAGCGTGCGGTCGAACTCGATGGCGTGGGCGGGCGGACGGCCGTGCAGGCCCAGGGCGTGGAACAGTTCATGGCGCAGGTCGCGGGTGGAGGGCCGGGCGCGGAACTGGATGCGGTGGGTCAGGGTGGGGGCGAGTTCGCGCAGGGAGGCGTTGACCGCGAACGACTTGCCGTGCCCGGTCGACCCGTAGATGCAGATCATCGCCTTGGCGTCGATCGCGGCGCGGATGTTCTCGCGCGCTGCGAGCAGGGCGCGGGTGCTGACGATCTGCGCGCCGGCCAGGCGCATGTAGTGGTCCTCGCGTTCGGCCGGCAGCCGGCCCAGCCGGCCCGTGGTGGTCATCACATCGATCCTTTTCGCTGTGGCATCGGGCTCAGGGGCGTGGCGGTGGTGCGGGGTCCGCACTGTCGTCATCTGGGCCCTGGCTGGTGTCGGTGTTCGGTGCTGTCTTCTGCTGGAGGGGGATCGGGCGCACCCAGGAGGCGGGAGGCTCCCTGGGCGGGATCAGGTCCGGCAGCGCCCTGTCCGCCAGGTCCCGCTCGCCGGTGCGGGCGAGCCGCTGGGCGGCCTCGGCCGTGGTCACCGCGCCCAGGCGGCGGGGAGCTTCGGGTGTGGTGGCCGCGCCGTAGCGGTCGCGGCGCAGGCGCTCGGCGGCCTTCCAGTCCGCCCGGAGGGCCCGCGCGGCAGCGTCGCGGGCGGCGCGCAAGGCCTTGCGCTGTTCCTCGCTGGCCTGGTCGGCCAGGTACGCCGAACCGAGGTGCCGGGCGGGATCGGTGGCGTCGAAGACCTCGATCTGCAGGT
>NZ_JBSFJV010000184.1:0-7289 GCF_053598235.1 Kitasatospora sp. NPDC001159 | reverse complement strand
GGCTACCTCACGCCACTCGAGATCCGGCAGCGACACCAGCAAGGTCATACCCTCGCGGCGTAGAAGATCGGTGTCCAACCGCAGGGTGGAACTTCACCGCTCGGCCTCCTCCAAACGGGCGGACTCGGCCAACTGCTCCTCGCTCAGCCCCCGCAGGGACACCTTGATGCCGCCCCGGCCCCGTACGCTGATTTCGCTGCCGGTGGGGGTCGGCCCGTTGGGCCGGCCCGGCAACGAGGGGCGGGCAGCGGACGAGTGCCCGGGTCATGACGGTGGAATCGGGCCGTCGCCCCGGGCCGGGCCTGGTCTGGGCAGGGGGGAGTGACGATGCGGCGGATCCGCGCGCATGGTCGACGGCCGCCGGATCCGCCGAGGCGCTGGCCACGGATCTCGCTACCGAGCCCGATGCGGAGGCCCGTCGCCTCCCGCGAAACGCAGGCTGACGCCGATCAGGTTCTGCGCGAGATGACCATGATGTATTCGCAGGGGGCGTTCGTCGGGTTGGCGAAGCCGTGGTCCGCGTCGGCCTGGAAGAACAGGGAGTCGCCTGTGCTCAGGGTCTCGCTGATTCCGCCGATCGCGACGGTGAGGGTGCCTTCGAGCACCACGAGTTGTTTCTCCGTACCCGGCGGATACGCGGGCAGCAGCCCGGTGGAGATCTGCGCGGGGAGGTAGTGGACTACCATCTCGGCTCCTCCCGCACCCGGGGCCGCTGACACCATGTGCCGCTCGAAGCCGGTTTCCGGGTCACGGAAAACGGGGCGGTCGCTCTTGCGCATGACAACGGCCACACCGGACGCGGCAGCAGCCGACGCACCGATCAGGTCCGAGAGCGACGCGTCGAGCGCGTGGGCGATCCTGGACGCGACGCCGATCGTCGGGCTCTTCTCACCGCGTTCGACCTTGGACAGCATCGCCCGGCTGACCGACGACTGTGTGGACAGCTGTTCCAGCGTCAGGCCCGCCTCCTCGCGGCGTCGCCGCACGTTACCGCCGAACGCGCTGGCCAGGTCGTCACCGTGCTGTGGTTCGGCCGCGTTCGCGTCTTGCTCGACCACCGTGCTCCTCGATCGATGGGTACCGTGCTGCGCACAGTAGTGTTTCTCCTATAGAAGATATAATCTTTTATAGGAGAAACGCCAAGTGCGCCCAACGTGACGGAGGTTCCATGCGTTTGATCTCGAATGGCCGGCACCATGCCACGTTCGAATTCGGCGACCTGCAGGTGATCTCGTTGCGAGACGGGTACATCGACATGCCGCCGACACGGCTCCGCGGCGAGGACGGGCGCACGCTCGATGTGCTGCCGGCCGCCGTCCCGCTGGCCGGCGACAACCTGCGGCTGTCGGTCAACGCCTTCTTCGTCACCGACGGCACGCGGTCAGTTCTCATCGACACCGGCGCGTCCAACGCCTGGCACGACCCCACCATGGGATTGATCTACGACGCGCTCGACGAAGCGGGAATCGACCGCGCGCGTGTCACCGATGTGGCCATCACCCACAAGCACGAAGACCACGTGAGCGGCCTGATCGCGCCGGACGGTTCAGAGGCGTTCACCGAACTCGAGCGCGTGTGGATCGGAGCGGGCGACACCTCGGTGTTCACGGGGCGGCTCGAGCCGATCCGCGACCGGGTCGTACCCGTGTCGGAGAAGGTCGCGATCAACGACTGGATCACCGCGATCCCGACACCGGGCCACACGCCCGGTCACACCGTCTACGACATCAGGAGCGGCAGCGGCCACCTTCTCGCCTGGGGCGACACCGTTCACGTTCCCACGCTCCAATTCGATCAGCCGAACGTGTCCTGGGAGCTCGACGGCAACCAGTCCCAGGCCCGCGCCGCGCGAGCGGCCCTCCTCGAACAACTGACCCAACCACATCACTTCGTAGCCGGTGCCCACCTCGACTCACCCGGCATCGCCCGCGTAACCCCCTCCGGCGACGGTTACGCGCTGGAATACCTCGCACCACCGATCGGCTGATCGAGCCTGTCGGCTCCGGACCGCGCTCGCGATGGCGGCCAAGGAGGGCAAGCTCGTCGGGCCCGGGGCGGCGTCGAACAAGGCGGTCCGGCAGGCGCTCGGCGGCCTCGCGCTGCACGGCCTGGTCGCCTCGGACGGCAACACCAAGGACCGGCACAAGACGTGGCGCCGCCGGGCTGGACGCGGCCGCTTCGGTGCCGGGGATGGTCCGTTCGCAGATGGGCGGTACGGCTCGGGGCGCCGGCGCTCGGGCGCACAGCACGCGATGGCGGTGAACGAGACCGTGCTCGCCTTCGTCCTCGGCGGCACCGCGCCCGGGGCCGCGGGCGGGGTGGGCACCGTGCGCTCCTGGTCGACGGAGACCGACGCACCACCTCCGCCAGCCGGTCGATCAGTTCCGCCCAGATCCGAGCGGCTTTGACCGTCTGTGCGGAGCCCCCTTTGAGGGCGGGCGGCGGAGCCTGCCGGGCACCGGCGGCATGGTGGTGCTTGGCGGGGGCGAAACGCCTTCAGGACCAGGTTCGATCTGGGTGTGGTCGCTGATGCGCCGGGCGATGGTGAACTTCGTCGCGCCGGACCTCGCCGGCCTCCTGCGCATCGTCAAGCGCAAGCTCAAGCAGATCCAGTACCGTCCCGAGCTGATCGAGGGATGCCTCGCCGAGAACGGCCTGGCGATCACCAACCCGCTGATCGCCACACCCGGCCCGACGAGTTCAACCTGAGTAGCCGATGGAGCCCGGCAGAACGGCACAGTCCGTGACGGCCCCTCAGTTCAGGCGCGGATATCCGGTCACCAGGGCTCCGGCTTCGCGATCGGGGCGCCGATCAGTGGCAGCACCATCCGGAAACGGCCCGGGGTCTCCTGGATCACCTCGAACTCGACGCCAGCCGGTATTTGCATCTGCAGGAAGGCCTCGATGGTCGCCCTGGGCTCCTTCACCAACGCGCGCAGGAAGGTGGGGTCCGCCTGCGCCCGCTCGATCAGACGTCGCTCGATGGCCTGCCTGTCGGTGTGCTGGAACAGAGCGTGCCACTGCTTGGCCTTGCGCCACTCCGCCGCGAGATCGGCGACCGCCACGTCGTTCGCCGGCGCTTGCGAACCGAGCGCGTTACAGTTCGGAGCCGCCGCTGGCAGACTGTTTTGGAGGCCCCAGTTGCAGAAAACGTCGTGGCGAGTAGCCAGCCCCTCCGGGTTGGTCGTCCGGCCGTAGCCGTCGTCCTGGAACAGCCAGTCGCAAAGATCGGCGGGAGCTTGGCCGGCGAAGTAGGGGTCGGTCGACCCGGTTCCGAGAAAATTCTCGCAGATCGTGATGCCCTGCTCATCACAGATAGTGCCCGTGTCGGCGAACCAGGTGAAGTAATATGCTTCGAAGGTACTCCAGTTCTGGCTGAGCATATTCTCTATGTAGACGGACGGCGACGTGTCGCCGTTTTTGACGAACAAACCTTCTGGATCAAGAAGCACGAACCATCTCAGCGGCAACAGGGCTTTGGCGAGCGCGACCTTGTATGCCGCGACCGCGTCGTCGGTCATGGTCTGGAAAGCGACACTCTTCGAGTCGGGCACGGCGTATTCAGGTGAGGCCATCGTCCAGACCGTGGCCACCTCCCCGGTCGCCGGGTTGGTCCATGTCCTGCTCCAGTTCCCCGGTATGTCCCCGTAGATCTCAGCCAGATCGTCCAGTGCCTGAAGGAAGCTCTTGTCGAACCGGTCCCACACGTCGCCGATCACGCCCTTGAGGCTCGGCGGCGGATCGGTGTAGTAGCCCCAGAACAGGTTCGCCACGGCCGCCGAGAAGAAAGCGTTACCGGGAAAGGTCACGCCGCCGATGCCCCAGAGCATGTCGTCGATCAGGTTGGCGACGAACTCCTGCCCAGGGTCGTAGGACGGATCCTCGGACACCATGGAGTAGACCTCTTCGATCACATCCTGCAGGTAGTCATGGATGTGGTTCAGCCAGTCCATCTGGTTGCTGACGTTGGCCTTGGCCGCGGCCTGCTGCGCCGCCGTCGGCGGCGGAGGAGGCTCCTCCTGAAATTCTGTCGCAACATTGTCGTATAGCGTGCCTACGAGAATGGCCGGCTGCACCTCGCATCCCTGCGTCTGCGAGCGCCGATAGATGTTGCGCTGAGTTGCCGTCCCGTCGGGATCCAGCGGCAGATCGACGAGATAACACAGCGCGTAGTGATCGCCGCCCCAAGAGCTCCAGGGCCCGAATGAGCTCTCTCCCGAAGCGTTGGCGAAGGTCATCGCGTATTGATTCTGGGTGTTGTCCGGCCACCACGGGTTCGTAGACGGGAAAGGGGCATTCTGCGCATACCACGAAGGGGTGGGAGCCGTTGAGGGAGCGTTCGGAATCACGTCTCCGGAAAACTGCTTTCCACTCATTATTGCACTGCCTCCAGGTGCCTGGGTCCGCATCCGCGGACAACGTAACGTTGCCCTAGTGACTACACGAGCCGCCGTCAACTCAAGAAGGGGGGAGAAAGCACCTCCGGCTGCTTCAGATTGGCGCCAGCGGCATCTGCGCACTGTGCGCACTCGTGCCGCAGGAAAACAGCCACCAGGAGGGCGAGGACGGGGTCGTCCAGGCCCCACAGCAGCGCGCCCCGCCGGTAGTCGAGCCGTCTGACCTCGATCTGGAAGTCGATCGCCGTCGATGCGCTCCCGAGCAGCCGGCGCATCACCGGCATGGCACTGCCGCACAGCAGCAGTCTCGCCCGGTTCGGCCGGTTCGAGGGCCAGCAGCGCGCTCAGCGCGTCCGCCCAACCCCGCCAGCGTGACGGCGGGCCTTCGCCGGTGTGGCGGGCCAGCTCGTCGGAGAGCCGGCGCAGGGACTCCACCTCCACCGCCTCCCGCCCGCCGCAGTAGAAGCCGTCGCTCGCCCGGACAAGCTCCTGGAGCAGGTGGCTCTTGCCCTGACCGCGCGGCCCGGTGACCATGCCGACAGCAGGGCCCGGACGCGTGTCGCCCGCGAAGGCGACGAGCGCTTCCCATTCGTCCGTGCGGTCGAAGAGCGTCTTCGGCCGGATGACTGCGGCAGTGGCGGTTCGCACAGCTGCACCGTCCATTCGCTCGACGGCCCCAGCCCCCAGTACACGTCCGAACGGGCCGGCCCGCCTCCCGAATGGCAGTCGTAGTCGGGCACGCGGTCCATCCTGTCAGAGCCCACCGACTCCCCACAGCCTTTCTCCCAGCACCAGGAGTCCGGGCACATCCGCGCTGGCGGACCGTCAGAAGGCGGTCATGGACCTGGTGGTTCAGGCCTGGGGCGGCCGGTGGTGCTCTGTGGTCCGCGACTACGACGACGGAGACGGTTGGCGCGAGTACGACGACGCGGTGCCCATCGTCGCGACCACCCTGGAGCTGCTGGCTGAGCACGGCCCCCTCGGCCCGGTGTGGTGGCGCTTCGACCGCCCCGGCCGGCACTCCCTGATCGAGGCTTGGACAACCCGGACAACCGCGCCGCCTACGACCAGCGCCAGCAGGCCCGGGAGAAGAAGGCCCGCCACGCCCACCGGGAGCTGATGCGGACCCTGGCCTGTGCCGACTGCGGCCAGGTTCCCAAGCAGGAGAGCACCTACGAGTACGGGCTCCACGGCCCGTGGACCCGCCGCCCCGGCGGCCGCTGCTACCCGTGCCACCACAAGCACGAGGAACGCCAGGATAAGGCCGCCGCCAAGGCCCGGGGCCTCCTGGAGAAGGCCCGGGAGACCAACGCCGCGCTGCGCCCGTGCTGGACCTGCCGGGGCTCGATCGGCGGGAAGGCGGGCTCACCGCTGGAACTCGACGAGAAGGCCGGCCCGGACCGGTTGGAGTGCCCGCAGTGCCGGCCGACCGGGAGGTGGAGGAGCTGGGCCCGTTGGTGTTGCCCGTCCCGACCAAGCGGGAGCTGGTGGCCGCGTTGGTGTCCGCTCCGGACGATCCGTGGTGGGAGGACCGCGTGCTCCACGCGAAGCTCTACCCGGCGAAGGATCGGCGGGTGTGACCTGGTGGGTGCTGGTGGCGTGAAATGGCCTCTTGTGCCGTGTTGTCTGGACCATGACGCGTACGTGGGCGCAGGCTACGGAGCCTTCGTACTGGTCGCAGGAGAGGATCAGGCACAGGGGCGGTCGGTTCACCGGGTCGTGGATGAGACCGGCCGCGCGGGCCAGGAGCCGCTCGCGCTTGTCGGGGCCGGCCGCGCGGATGGTCAGGGGACCGAAACTCTCCAGCAGGTCCACGGCCCTGACGCCGTCGAACCAGACGTCGATCGTTTCCTGCCCTTCGCGCCAGACGGCGCTGCGCAGCAGCAGCGTCATGTGGCCGGCGCCGTAGCGCCAGATACGAAAGCGCCGCCCAGTCGGGAAGCTTGGTGACACGCCGTCCGGGCCTTGATCGCTCATCGCTCCGTGATCACCGCCCCGCTCGGCGGAGGGAAGGGGCCTCATCGCGGAGCCCCACCACCCCTGCTGCTGTGCCCTGGCCGCCGTCCTGGTCGGCCGCCAGGCCGTCCCGCTGCGCCCGGCCTGGGCCCTGTCCGGCCGATCTTGCCGGGCTCGCGACGCCGGGCATCCCTTCCCCAGCCCGCCGCCAGGACGGCTGAGGGCGGACCCTAGGGTGATCCCATGGACGTGGGGGCGGTACTGATCGCGATGACCGGTGTGGCGGGCACGTTGGGCGCCGCGCTGCTGACCCAGCGCGGCGCGGACCGGGTCAAGAAGCGTGAGCTGGAGATGAGCCACGCCATCCAGGAACGCCGCGAGAACCGCGAACTGCGGCGGCGGTGCTACACCGAACTCCACCGGGACGCCCGACAGTTCGCCTGCGCTCAGCCGCCACCTGTACGTCATGCGGGACCGCGCGCCCGGGGACGAGGACGTCCAGGCGCTGGAAGGGGCGAAGGACGCCCACCGGGACCGCTGGTCCGAGACCTTGATGACCGCCCCCGATACCGTGATCGGTCCGGCCAATAAACTGAACGACGCACTGACCCGGGTGTACGGGCAGATCAAGCGCATCGAACAGGGGAATCCCCGGCCCGGCGAGACGCTGCGATCGGCCGCCGAGCGGCAACACGCGCTCTGGCCCCTGATCCGCGCCACCCGAGAGGCGATGCGCGCCGACCTGGGCGTCACGGGCGCCGCCCCCTGGCCCGAGTCGACCTCGGCCGACGACCCGGCCATGATCGGCGACTTCGAGGAGACGGGCGGCGAAACCTCCTAGCTAGTACTGCAACCGCAGTTATGGGGTGTGGCCTCGGCGTTTGTAGTGGCTGCGGCGGGCGCGGGTCTGGCTGCGCCGTCGCCAGTATGACCAGC
>NZ_JBSFJV010000183.1:0-7290 GCF_053598235.1 Kitasatospora sp. NPDC001159 | reverse complement strand
TCCGCGGAGACCACCACGGTGTGGGACACCCCGGGGGTGTTGTCCACGAAATTGGTGATCAGCCAGTTCAGGTTCTGTGCGGCCTGGCTCATCTGGTTCAACTCAACGCTCCTGGTGATCTGCGCCGTTGCCGTCGCTCCGGCCACCGAAACTATCGAATCCGGGCTGCTGGGCACCATGCTGGAAGCCCGGCTGGTTGGCGGCCTGTTCGGCCCCGGCCCGGCGGCCCTGCTGGATGCCGCGGCGCAGGTTGGTCAGTCGGCCGCGGACCTCCTCCGGGGCCCGGGAGACCTGCGGACCGGTCAGCGGCGAGGTCTCGGCGGTGCCGGAGACCAGGTTGGCCTGCGGGGTCCGCCGGGGGAGGCCGGACATCGTGACACCGCTGGTCGAGGGCTCGCGGATCTGCTCGGCACGGCGCCAGCGCTCGTCGTTCGCGGACGGGCGCCAGGGGGCGTCGCCGACGCCCGGCTGCGGGGGCTGCGGCTGCTGCTGGGCCTGACCCTGCTGGGGCTGCTGCGGAGCCTGGGCCTGCTGCGGGGCCTGCTGCTGGAGCCCCGGCGCGGAGGTGCCAGGCCGACGCGGCTGGTACGGCCGCTGCCGGGCCTGCTGCGGGCCCTGCGGCTGGGCCTCGCCCTGCTGCGGGTACCAGGGCTGCTCGCCGGTCGCCTCGGACGGACCGGTCGGCAGCGCCATCGGCTCCTGCCGCTGCTGCGGGGCCGGGGCCTGCTCCTGTCGCGGCAGGGGCTGCGGCTGGGCCGGGTTCGGCACGTTCGGCAGCACCGGCTCCACCAGGCCGAGGCCCAGCGGGTCGCGGGGGTCGATCTGGCTGGCCTCGAAGCGCGGCCGGGCGAACTGCTGGGTGCTCTCCACCGGCGCCGGCTCGGCCGACGGCAGCGGCTGGGCCGGCTGCTGCGGCGGAAGCTGCGGCTGGCGGTCGCGGCGCGGCGCGTCCGGGCCGGGGCGCTGCGGCCGGCGCTGGCCAGGCTGGCCAGGCTGGCCCTGGGGGCCCTGCTGGCCGGGGGAGCCGGGGCCCGGACGGCCGGGGCTGCGCTGCGGCAGGCCGTCCTGCGGACGGTTGCCCGGACGGGCACCCTGCTGCGGCGCGCCGGGACCGCCCGGGCGGCCGTGCTGGGGCTGCTCGCCGGTCCGCGGCGCCGGGGCGCCGTCGGTGCGCGGACGCTCCTGGGCGGGGCGACCCTGGCCGCGGCGCGGCAGGCCGTTCAGGCCCTTCGCGCCGGCCTGCGGACCCTGACGGCCGGGGGCGCGCTGCGGCAGACCGCCCTGCGAGGACTGCTGCGGCTGGCCCTGGGGCTGCTGGTTCTGAGGCTGCTGGTTCTGCGACTGCTGGGCCGGAGCCTGCTGTGCCTGGCCCTGTCGGCCCTGCTGCCCCTGCTGCCCCTGCTGCCCCTGGGGGACCGGGTTCTCGTGCAGCGACTGCCCGACCTGACGGGTCGGCAGCCCACCGGGGCGGCCACCGGGCGCACCCGGGCCGGTCGGCGCGGCCGGAGCCGCCGCGGTGCCCTGGCCGAGCTGCGGACGGCCGCCCTGCGGGGCGCCGCCGGCCGGGCCCTGGCCGAGCGCGGCCGGGCCGCCCTGGCGACCGGGCGGGACCTGGCGCTGCTGGCGCGGCGTCGGGGCGACCCCGCGCTGCTGCTTGCCCTGGCCGGGGCCGGGGCGGCCGGAGCCGCGGCGGTCGGCGGAGTTGGTGACGTCGACCGGGAGCATGACCAGCGCGGTGGTGCCGCCGGAGTCGCTCGGACGCAGCTGGATCCGGATGCCGTGTCGCAGGGACAGGCGGCCGACCACGAAGAGGCCCATGCGGCGGGAGACGGAGACGTCCACCGTCGGCGGGTTGGCGAGGCGCTCGTTGATCTCGGCGAGGTCGTCCGGGCTCAGGCCGATGCCGGTGTCGTGGATCTCGATCAGCACCCGGCCGTCCGGCAGCGCGTGGCCGGTGACCCGGACGCGGGTCTGCGGGCTGGAGAACGAGGTGGCGTTCTCCAGCAGCTCGGCGAGCAGGTGGACGAGGTCGTTGACGACGCGGCCGGCGACCTCGGCCGACGGCACGGCGGCGAGCTCGATGCGCTCGTACTGCTCCACCTCGGAGGCGGCGGCGCGGAGCACGTCGACAAGCGGAACCGGCCTGGTCCAACGGCGGCCCGGGTCCTCACCGGCGAGGACGAGGAGGTTTTCACCGTTGCGGCGCATGCGGGTCGCGAGGTGGTCCAGCTTGAACAGGTTGGCCAGCTGGTCCGGGTCGGCCTCGCGGCTCTCCAGCTCGGAGATCAGGGACAGCTGGCGCTGGATGAGGCCCTGGCTGCGGCGCGAGAGGTTGGTGAACATCGCGTTGATGTTGCCGCGCAGGAGGGCCTGCTCGGCGGCGAGACGGACGGCCTCGCTGTGCACCATGTCGAAGGCGTGCGCCACGTGGCCGATCTCGTCGGTCGAGTCGATGGCGACCGGCTCGACCGTGGTGTCGACGTCGTGCGGGTCGCTCTCCGAGAGGGTCTTGACCAGCTCGGGCAGACGGCGCTCGGCGACGTCCTCGGCCGCGGCCTGCAGGCGGGTCAGCGAGCGCACCATCGAGCGGGCGATCAGACCGGCGCCACCGAGGGCGACGAGCAGCACCAGGGCGACGGCGGCACCGATGATCAGGGCCTCGGTGTCGGCCTGGGACTGCAGGTCCTGGGCCTTTCCGTCGAGGTCCTCGATCAGCTTGGACTCGATCCGGCGCTCGGCGGTGATCTTGGCGCTGGCCTTCTCGTACCAGTCCTTGTACGAGACCGGCTCGGTCTGGTGGATGCCGCTGGGCTGGAGGATCGAGCGCGAGTAGCGGTCGGCCTCGGCGACCACGTTGTTGTAGCTCAGCTGTCCGCGCAGGTTGTCCAGATCGTGCGCGGTGTAGATGTTGTTGAAACTCGTCAGCGAGTTGTCGTACGAGGTGCGCAGGCGGATACCGAAGGACTCGTCGCTCGCGCTGAGGTCGGGGCCCTTGGGGTTGGCGAGACCGGCGCTGATCAGCGCGCGCTGCTGCGAAGTGGCGTTCTTGGCCAGCGAGAACTGCTGCAGCGCGCGGGTGGCGACGAGCAGGTCCTTGTTGTTCGAGGCGAGCGCGATGTCCTGGGTGATGGACAGCAGGTCGCGGATGATCACGTCGTACGCGGTGATCGTCGCCTGGATGTTCTGGTTGTTCTGGTACGGCGTGTTGCGGGCGTCCGCGATCGAGTTCAGGTCCTTGCGGATCTGGAACAGCAGGGCCTTACCGCCGGAGAGTTCGAGGTTCTCGAACTTGTCGGAGGAGGCGGTGAAGGTGTGGCTGAGGTCGTCCGTCGACTTGCGGGCGGTGACGATCTCGTCGTCCAGCGGGTCGTTCGGACGGTTGGTGATGTAGCCGGCGCTGATGTCGCGCTCGGTCTGCAGGGCGTCCGCGAGGTTGGTCGCCTTCTTGGCCAGGTCGGCCAGGTTGGCCATCTGGGCGAGTTGCTGCGAGTTCTCCATCGAGGTCTGGATGCGCAGGCCACCGAGGACCAGCGAGACCAGGACGGGAAGCATGAGCAGCGCGATCAGACGGGTGCGGATGCGCCAGTTGCGCATCGCGAACCGGCTCAGACCGGTGGCGCGTCGCCTGGTCAGCGTGGTCCGGAGCTTGTCCCTGGTGGACTTCCGGTCCTGGCCGTCATCCTCCGGGCGGCCGGGGGCCTCGGGCGCCACCGGGTCGGCCGGGCCACCGGGGGCCGCCGCCTGCTGAGGGGCTGCCACAGGCTCGCGCGCCTCCGGGTCACCCGCGGCGCCGCTACCCCTTTTGAAACGTCCCTGCACTGGCGTCGCAACCTCTGGACCGGGCGTCCCGCCGCGTCGCCACGGCCTGGACGGTGTCGAGTTTCCATCCGCACCCCGGCCGGTCCGGGAGAGCGGGTCACCGGGGTGGACTGCTCCCTACCCACGGTCCGTGGCATTCCAGCACAGCCGGGGAATCCCAACAAGGGCCGCTGGAACCAACCGCCCGGTACTACCGACCGCATGCGCCGTTTCACTGACTGTGCGGTAACCGGACCGGAATACGGCCTTTTTCGGACACTCGCCGGATACATGCCAACCAGGCCGTAGATCGAAAAGAGTCGCAGACCTGCTGGAATGCCCGTTACGGGTGGAATGTCCGGTAATTCCGGTGCGGCGATATGTCGGATATCTGCGATTTGCTCATGAATTTGTGAGCAAAATCACAGGCTGATGTGTAGCTTTGGTCACGGCCTCTGTGGAATGAGATCTCGTAACCTGGCTGTCTCCTGGGCGCGGACCCGATCAGCCTGCCCAGAACCCCTCCGAATCAATCGGAATCACTCAGGCCGGTGCAGATCCCGCGCGGATCCGCCCGGCCACGACCACGAGGTGCTCTCGATGTCCCTGGCGAAGAAGGCCACCAAGTCCACGCTGTCCTGCCGCTCCACGGCGAACCCGCGCCGGACCACGCTGGCCTCGGTCGAGGACTTCAGCAGGATCCCGGGCGCCCGAAAGCCCGAGGACGTCGTCACGTACGGCACCGAGCTGCCGGCCAGCACGGCCAACCCGCGCCGCGTCCAGCTGATGGTCGCCCCGGTCGTCGCCCTCCGGGACTGACCCGACCAGCGCTCCACCGAGGGCGCCGGCGCCGCGACAAGTGGCGACGGCGCCCTCGCGCTTTGCTCGCCCGCCCGGCTCCGGGTGCTCCCGGCCCGACGCCGACGGTCGGCGCTCCCTTCGGCTCGGGGCGCTTCCCGCCCCAACCGCGCTGAACAGGGGCAAAGCGGTCACGCGAGGCCCCACGCGATAGCCTGGACAACGATTGACGGGGCCGCGCCCGCGGAGGGCGAGGCGCCCAGCAGCGCCCGGGGGCGCCCCGGGCGGCCGACGAAGCGAGGGGTAGCCCAGCCGTGCGCATTGCCAGGTTTTCCGTCCGGGAAGGGAGCCCTGCCGCCGGCAGCGTCTCCTTCGGCGTGGTGGAGGGGGACCCCTCCCAGCCCGACTCGCTGGTCGTCCACGCCCTGGCCGGTCACCCGTTCGGCCAGCCCCAGCCCACCGGCGAGAGCTACCGCTTCCAGGACGTCCGGCTGCTCAGCCCGATGCTCCCCAACAAGATCGTGGCGGTCGGCCGCAACTACGCGGCGCACGCGGCCGAGCTCGGAAACGACGTCCCGGACACCCCGCTCACCTTCTTCAAGCCCTCCACCTCGGTGATCGGCCCGACCGAGAGCATCGCGTACCCGCCGTTCTCCTCGGACGTCCACCACGAGGCCGAACTCGCCGTGGTGATCGGCCGGATGTGCCGAGAGGTGCCGCTGGACCGGGTGCCGGAGGTGATCCTCGGCTACACCTGCGCCAACGACGTCACCGCCCGGGACGTCCAGCAGCGCGAGGGCCAGTGGGCCCGGGCCAAGGGCTTCGACACCGCCTGCCCGCTGGGCCCGTGGATCGAGACCGACCTGGACCCGAGCGACCTCGCCATCACCTGCACGGTCAACGGCGAGCTCCGCCAGACCGGCCGCACCTCCCTGATGATCCGCTCGGTCGCCGAGCTGATCGTCCACATCTCCGAGGCCATGACGCTGCTGCCCGGCGACGTCATCCTCACCGGCACACCCGCAGGGGTGGGCCCCCTCAGCGTCGGCGACGAGGTCGCCGTCTCCATCGAAGGCATCGGCACTCTCACCAACAAGGTGATCAAGCGTGGCTAACACTGACCCGGCCGTCCGGGTTCGCTTCTGTCCGTCCCCGACCGGCAACCCCCACGTGGGCCTGGTCCGCACCGCCCTCTTCAACTGGGCCTTCGCCCGCCACAACGGCGGCACGCTGGTCTTCCGGATCGAGGACACCGACTCCGCCCGCGACTCCGAGGAGTCGTACAACCAGCTGCTCGACGCCATGCGCTGGCTCGGCTTCGACTGGGACGAGGGCCCGGAGGTCGGCGGCCCGCACGAGCCGTACCGCCAGTCGCAGCGGATGGACATCTACGCCGACGTCGCCCGTCGCCTGCACGAGGCCGGCCACGCCTACTACTGCTACTGCAGCACCGAGGAGCTGGACGCCCGCCGCGAGGCCGCCCGCGCGGCCGGCAAGCCCTCCGGCTACGACGGCCACTGCCGCGACCTGACGGACGACCAGGTCGCCGTCTACAAGCTGGAGAAGCGCGAGCCGATCCTGCGCTTCCGGATGCCCGACAAGACCCTCTCCTTCGACGACCTGGTCCGCGGCACGCTCACCTTCGAGCCGGAGAACGTGCCGGACTACGGCATCGTCCGGGCCAACGGCGCCCCGCTGTACACCCTGGTCAACCCGGTGGACGACGCCCTGATGGGCATCACCCACGTGCTGCGCGGCGAGGACCTGCTCTCCTCCACCCCGCGGCAGATCGCGCTGTACGCCGCGCTCGCCGAGATCGGCGTCGGCAACGGCACCACCCCGCGCTTCGGCCACCTTCCGTACGTGATGGGCGAGGGCAACAAGAAGCTCTCCAAGCGCGACCCCCAGGCCTCGCTCAACCTGTACCGCGAGCGCGGCTTCATCCGCGAGGGCCTGCTCAACTACCTGTCCCTGCTGGGCTGGTCGCTGGCCGAGGACCGCGACATCTTCGGCATGGACGAGCTGGTCGCCGCCTTCGACATCGCCAAGGTGAACTCCAACCCGGCCCGCTTCGACCTGAAGAAGTGCGAGGCGATCAACGCCGAGCACGTCCGCAAGCTGGCCCCGGAGGACTTCGTCCAGCGCCTGGTGCCGTACCTGCAGGCCCCCGGCCTGCTGCCGGCCGAGCCGACCGCCGAGCAGCTGGACCTGCTCGCCAAGGTCGCGCCGCTCACCCAGGAGCGGATGGTCGTGCTGAGCGAGATCGTCAACATGGCCGGCTTCCTGTTCGTCGACCCGGCCGACTTCGCGGTCGACCCGGACGACGCCGCGAAGGCGCTGACCGCCGACGCCCGCCCGGTGCTGGAGGCCAGCATCAAGGCGCTGGAGGAGCTCGCGGACTTCACCCCGGAGCCGATCCAGGCCGCGCTGCGCGAGGCGCTGGTGACCGGCCTGGGCATCAAGCCCAAGTTCGCCTTCACGCCGCTGCGGGTGGCCGTCACCGGCCGCCGGGTCTCCCCGCCGCTGTTCGAGTCGATGGAGCTGCTCGGCCGCCCCGAGACGCTGCGCCGGCTGCGCTCCGCCCTGGACGCCCTGCCCGCCGCCTGAACGGGCCGCTGAGCAGGCCGCGGGCCCGGCCGACGGCCTTCTGCAGGCCGCCGAACACCCCGGTCCGGCCCGGCCCGTGGTCGGTCT
>NZ_JBSFJV010000182.1:0-7390 GCF_053598235.1 Kitasatospora sp. NPDC001159 | reverse complement strand
GCTGGAGTGATTCACGGTTCTCATCGTAGAACGATCTTTCAAAGTTCGTCGACTGTCCGGTGCAGCCGCAGGAGCGCCACGCACAGGGCCGTCAGCACCAGCAGGAAGCAGCTCAGCCCGGCGGCGCAGCGGATCCCCGAGCAGTGCGCGGCGGCGTCGACGGGTACCCGCAACGCCCCGTCGGCGCCGCCCGACCGGGCCCGGTAGACGAGGTCCCGCGCTGCCCGGCTGGGCGGCGCCGAGCGCGCCGCCCAGGTTCTGGAACCAGCGCGAGAGGCGGCTGCCGGCCCGGGCGCGGGCGGCGGGCAGCGTGTCGAGCACGGTGTCGGTGGCGATCGGCGAGGCGACGCCGAGCCCGATGCCGAGCAGTCCCAGCGCCGAGCCGACCGGTTCGTAGCCGCTGGTGGGGCCCAGCCCGGCCAGTGACGCCTGCCCGGCGGCGGCCAGCAGCAGCCCCAGGGTCAGCGCGGACCGCTCGCTCGACCAGGTGGTCAGCCGTTCGCTGACGGCGCCGCCGACCGCCACCCCGACGGCCAGCGGCAGCAGCTTCACCCCCGTGGCCAGCGCGCTCTGGTGCTGGACGAACAACAGGAACGGCGCGACGACGAGCAGTGTGCCGGTGATGGCGAGGGTGCCCGTCAGTCCGGCGAGGAGGGCCGGGATGATCCGGCGGTCGGTGAGCAGTCGCAGTTCGACCAGGGGCGCCGCCGTGGTCAGTTCGTGCCGGGCGGAGGCCGTCGACAGGAGGGCGCCGGCGGTGAGGGCGGCCCGTACGCCGGGGGAGGTCCACCCGGCGGTGGGCCCGGCGATGACCCCGTAGGTGATGGCGGTGACGCCGACGGCGGAGAGGGCCAGGCCCGGCCAGTCCATGGGTGGTGCACCGGTCTGGCGGTGGTCGGGCACCGCGAGGGCCACCGCGACCATGGCGGCGGCGGTGATCGGCAGGTTGAGCAGGAAGATCGAGCCCCAGGAGAAGTGGGTGAGCAGGACCCCGGTGGCGAGCGGTCCCAGCGGCAGGCCGTGCATGGCCGCGACCGCCCGTGACCGGTTCTCGCCGGGGAAGGCGGTGGCCAGTGAGGCGAGCGTCTGCGACATGATCACGGCCGCGCTGGCGCCCATCACGGCGCGCAGCCCGATCAGCGGTCCGACGGTGGTGACCAGGGCGGCCGCCAGCGAGGCCGAGCCGAAGAGCGCCAGCCCGGCGAGCAGCAGTCTGCGATGGCCCAGCAGGTCGCCGAGCCGTTCGGCCGGGAGCAGCGAGCAGAGCCAGGCCAGTGAGTAGGCGGCGATGACCCAACGCAGGCTCGCGGTGTCGGTTCCGAGCCGGGCGGAGAGCGCGGGTAGGGCGTTCACCAGGACGTAGTTGTCGAGCCCGACCAGCAGGGCGCCGAGTGCCACGGTGGCGGGCCCGCGCCAAGGGCGGGCATAAGCGCTTGTGATCACTCTCCACCTCCTCAACACAACGTATGACTAGATTTGAAAACTAGTCAACAGTGAAGACAGTGGAGGGCGCTATGTGATTGACTGATATCGAAAGATGGTCACGCGATGGAGGTGCCGGTGATCGAGGTTCGTGGACTCAGCAAGCGTTTCGGTGAGGTCGTCGCGGTCGACGACCTCACCTTCACCGTCCGCCCCGGCGAGGTCACCGGCTTCCTCGGGCCCAACGGCGCCGGCAAGACGACCACCCTGCGGATGATCCTGGGGCTCGACTCCCCGACCGCCGGAACGGTCTCCTTCGACGGGCGGCAGTTCGCCGACCTGCCCGCGCCACTGCGCCAGGTCGGGGCCCTGCTGGACGCCCGAGCGGTGCACCCGAGCCGCACGGCCTCCCAGCACCTGCTCGTCCTCGCCCACAGCAACGGGATCGACCCGGCGCGGGTGCCCGCGGTCCTGGAGACGGTCGGGCTCGAACGGGCCGCCCACCGCCCCACCTCGGGTTACTCGCTCGGCATGCTCCAGCGCCTCGGCCTGGCCGCCGCCCTGCTCGGCGACCCGCCCGTGCTGATCCTCGACGAGCCGCTGAACGGCCTCGACCCGGAGGGCATCGTCTGGTTCCGCGCTCTCATGCGGGAGTTGGCGGTCGAGGGGCGCACCGTGCTGGTCTCCAGCCACCTGATGGGCGAGATGGCGCTCACCGCGGACCACCTGCTGGTGGTCGGCGGCGGACGGCTGCTCGCCGACATGAGCGTCGAGGCGTTCACGGACGCCAACGCGGCCATCGAGGCCCTGGTGCGCACGCCGAACGCGACGGCCTTCGGCGGCGAACTGGCCGCCGCGGGCGCCGAGGTGCGGCCGGTGGACCACGAGACGCTCAAGGTGACCGGCCTGGACAGCGCCAAGATCGGCGCCCTGGCCGCCGGATCCGGCGTCGTCCTGCACGAACTCTCCACCAGCCGACGGTCGTTGGAAGAGGCGTTCATGGCGCTGACCGGCGCCACCGCCCAGTACAGCGCCACCCCTGCCGCCGTATCCGAGGCGGACGGCGTGCCCGTTCCCGCCACCCGCCGCAAGGCCCCCGAGCCCACGTCGACCACCCGGCGCCCGCCGACCTTCGGGGACCTCGTCCGGTCGGAATGGGTGAAGCTGCACACCACCAAGTCCGGCCAGTACCTCACCCTCGGCACGGTGGTGGCGGGCGTCGCACTCGCCGTGCTCACCAGCAACTCCGCCGGCGAGCAGTACGCGTCGATCCCCGTGAGCGAGCGGCAGGGCTTCGACCCGACCGAGATCAGCCTGCGCGGCCACCTGCTCGCCCAGCTCACGATCAGCCTGCTGGGCGCGCAGGCGATGACCGCGGAGTACAACACCGGCACCATCACCAGCAGCCTCACCGCCGTTCCGCACCGCGGGCGGCTGCTGGCCGCCAAGGCGGTGGTGGTCGGTGCGGCCGCCCTGCCGGTCGGCCTCGCCGCCACCGTCGGCGGCTTCCTCGGTGGCCAGCGCATGCTCGCCCGCCACGGCGCGCCGCACGCCCGGCTCTCCGACCCGAAGTCGCTGCGCGCCGTGCTCGGCGGCGGCCTCTACCTCGCCAGCGCCGGGCTGCTCGGGCTGGGCGTCGGCGGGCTGCTGCGCAGCACCTCCGGCTCGGCCACCAGCCTGTTCGGGGTGACGCTGATCCTGCCGGCCTTCTCACCGACGCTGCCGGGCAAGCTCGCGAAGTGGGTGGCCACCTACTGGCCGACCCGCGCCGGCGCGCAGATCATGACGGTCCACCAGGACCCCCGGCTGATGCGCCCGTGGCCGGGACTCGGCGTCATGTGCGCCGTCACCGGCGGTGTCCTCGGCAGCGCCTACCTGGTGTTCCGGCACCGGGACGCCTGACCGGGACGCCGCCACGGCGCGCCGCCCGAAAACAGCGGCAAGCTGGAAATTGCGGCAACAGGCCTGTTGGGTGATCAACACAACTGGGCGGGACCGTGGACACCACGGCCCCGCCCTCAGGCGTATCGGCGCCGTCGACCACGATGTTCGGCCCAGCGGAGGGCGGCCAGCTCCTCGCCGGTCAGTGCCCATCCGCGCAGCTCCGCGAAGAGCCGCTGCTCCTCGACACCGGTCATGTGCACCAGCGTGTCGATCGTGACCCGGGGGATCCGCGGCCGCCAACCGGCGTCGGTGAAGAAGCCGTTGACCGGCGCGCCGACGGTCAGTACGCCCCGGCTCCGAGGGTCGGCCGACGCGCAGCGCAGCGCGAGGTGGCCGCTGAAGCTCATCGCGAGCGCGTACGTCTCGCGCACCCGGGCCCGGTCCTCGACGGCGTCGAGCAGGCCCGAGATCATGCCCGGACTGTCGGCGTCGTACGGCAGCGAGTTCTCCCCGCAGCTCGGCACGTCGGTGACCACCGCCGCGAAGCCCAGCCGGCGGAAGATCCTCAGCGCGGGTGCCCACTGTTCCTTGACACTGACGTTGCCGCCCATGAGCAGCAGCAGCGGGCGCCGCTCGGTGGGGCTGAGACCGCTCTGCCAGCAGACCACCCGGCCGCCCTTGAGGTCGACCTCCAACCGGTGGATGTCCTGCCCGGTCTCCCGGCGCCAGCGCTCGAAGGAGGCGAGGCTGAGGGCCAGCGCGGCGAGCCGGGCCGGTCCGTCCACGAAGGGGAACCTCGCCATGATGAAGTGCGGGCAGGCCTCAAGGTGCTGCCCGGCCCGCCCGAGCCGCTCGCCCTCGGCGGCCCACTCGCCGACCCAGGAGCCCGGGCCGTCCTCGTCGTGGCGGATCCGCTCCAGTACCGCGGCGTAGTTCCGGATCCGCTGGCCGCGGGCGTGCGCGCCCACGTACTGCTTGAGTTCCCGCAGGTCGTTCATCGCGCCCCCTGCCGTTGAACGGCGGCGGCCGACGAGTCCGGCTCCGCGGACGGCTGCTCGAAGGTCTCCAGCGCCGCCTTGATCTCGGACAGGACGTCCGCGGCCTCCGCGCCGTCGATCACCCGGTGGTCGAAGGTGAGGGTGAGCCGCATGGTCGGGGCGACCGTCACCCGCCCGTCGCGGACCACCGGGCGCTCGGCCACCTGGCCGAGGCCCAGCGTGATCGTGGTGCCTCCGGCGGAGGCGAAGCCGTCGACCGGCCGGTGCGACAGCGAGGTCACCGCGAAGGTGCCGAAGGTGGTCGCCCGGCGACTCAGCGGCCGGACGCCGAGCCGGAACAGCCACCCGCCCACCGGCCAGGGCAGCCGGTGCAGCAGCCGGGTGCCCGCGTACTCGGGCATCACCTGTGGGTCGCCGTCGCGGTGGTGCTCGATCTGCCGCTGGATCTCGGCCAGCTCGGTGTTCTGCAGGTCGGTCAGGATGGTCGACAGCACGATCCGCTCGCCGCCGACCGTCTTGTCCAGGGTGATCTTGCCGCTGACGGGTAGCGGGCGACCTTGGGCCGGCCGCCGCCGCGGATCGCCGCGTTGGCCTGCGGGTGACGGGCCAGCACCCGCGCCGTCGCGTACAGCACGTAGGTCAGGACCGAGGAGCGCTCACCGCGCTCCCGGGCGTCCGCCCGGAGCCGCTGGACGGCCGACACGTCGACCTCGGTGTCGAGGAAGACCGGCGAGAACGCGCGGATCTCGCGCAGGAACTGCAGGGTGTGCCGCCGCTGGGGCGCGATCCGGCTGATCCGGGTTGTCCGGCCGCCGTTCCACTCGTTCCGCTCGGTCACCGGGCCACCCCCTGGGCGGCCGGCGTGCCGTCGACGAGGTCGGCCAGCTGCTCGCCAGGTGCTCGGCGAGCAGTCGCGGGGTGGGGTTGTCGTAGACCGTGCCCGGGGTGACCTCGATGCCGTCCTCGCTCATCAGCCGGGTGAGTTCGAGCGCGGTGAAGGAGGTGAGCCCCACTTGGAGGAAGTCGTCGTCGGGGTCGAGGGTGTCGGCCAGGTCTACCCCGAGGACGGTGGCCGCGTGGCCGAGCACCACCCCGACCAGGAAGTCCGGCCGGTCGGCCGGCGGCACCGGGGTGCCGCCGGTCCCGGCGAGGTGGCGCACGGCCGCCTCGAAGCGGACGGTCTCGCGCAGGTTGGTGTACCAGTAGTCGGCGTCCAGAGCGCTGGTGTCCAGCGGCCCGGCGGTGACCGTGGAGCAGAACACGGTCGCGGCGGAGCGCGGCGCGATGCCGCGGAGCTCGGCGAGCAGTTCGGCGCGGATCCCCTCGACCTGCGGGGAGTGCGAGGAGTAGTCGACCGGGATCAGCCGGGCCCGGTCGCCGCGCGCGGTGCACTCGGCCACCAGCTCGTCGAGCGCCGCCGGGTCGCCCGAGACGACGGTGTGGCGGGGCCCGTTGACGGCGGCGACGGAGACGCGGTCGGCGCGCCCGCCGATCAGCTCGGTCACCTCCTGGGCTGGCAGCGCGATGGAGGCCATGCCGCCCTTGCCCGTCAGTGTGGTGATGGCCCGGCTGCGCAGGGCCACGACGCGGGCCGCGTCCTCCAGGGTGAGCGCGCCCGCGATGTGGGCGGCGGCGATCTCGCCCTGCGAGTGCCCGAGCACGGCGTCGGCCCGCACGCCCAGCGACTCCCAAAAGCCGGGCCAGCGAGACCATGACGGCGAAGAGCACCGGCTGGACGACGTCCACCCGCTCCAGCCCGGGGCGTCGACGTGCGGGGTGGGCTCGTCCACGTGGAGGGTGCGGGGCAGTATGCCGTGGCGCATCGCCTCGACCATCTTGATGACGCCGCCGACGCTGGCGGCGGCCTGGGTGTGGCCGATGTTGGACTTCAACGAGCCGAGCCAGAGCGGCTGTTCGCCGTTGTGCGCCTGGCCGTAGGTGGCCAGCAGGGCCTGCGCCTCGATCGGGTCGCCGAGCGTGGTTCCGGTGCCGTGCGCTTCGACGGTGTCAACGTCCGCCGGGGTGAGTCGGGCGGCCGCGAGGGCGGCCCGGATCACGCGCTGCTGGGCCGGCCCGTTGGGCGCGGTGAGCTGGCTGCTGCGGCCGTCCTGGTTGACGGCGCTGCCACGGATGACCGCGAGCACCGGGTGGCCGTTGCGCTCGGCGTCGGAGAGCCGCTCCAGCAGCAGCATGCCGACGCCCTCGCCCCAGCCGACCCCGTCGTCGGCGGCGGCGAAGGCCTTGCACCGCCCGTCGGGGGCCAGGCCGCGCTGGCGGCTGAACTCGATGAAGGTGCTCGGGGTGGCCATCACGCTCGCACCGCCGGCCAGCGCCAGGGTGCACTCGCCCTCGCGCAGCGACTGGCAGGCCAGGTGCAGCGTCACCAGGGAGGAGGAGCAGGCGGTGTCGACGGTCACCGCCACATGATCCCGGTGAAGACGCCGGTGCGGGTGCCGCGCAGGGTGGACGGCCGGATGCGGGCGCGTTCGAAGCTCTCCCAGGCAGTCTCCAGCAGCAGCCGCTGCTGCGGGTCCATCGCCAGCGCCTCGCGCGGCGAGATGCCGAAGAACTCGGGGTCGAACCGGGCCGCGTCGTAGAGGAAACCGCCTTCGCGGGCGTAGGTCCGGCCAGTCTGCTCCGGGTCCGGGTCGTACAGCGCGGCTGCGTCCCAGCCGCGGTCGGCGGGGAAGCCGGCGACCGCGTCGACCCCGTGGTGCACCAGGTCCCACAGCTCCTCCGGTGAGCTCACCGACTCGGGGTAGCGGCAGGCCATGCCGACGATGGCGACCGGCTCGGCCCTGGCCTCGGTGAGCTGCTGGTTGTCCCGCCAGAGGCGTTCGTTCTCCAGCAGCGACGCACGGAGGGCCTCAACGAGTTTCTCGGAAGACGGAGCCAACCGGATCAATGTCGGAGGCGCGGCTAACGGGGGCCTTGGCGGGGCCGAAAGCGTCGGCGCCGCACGGGGGGCGGCGGTCCGGAGCAGGCAGTGGGCGGTCGGGATTCGGGGTGGGCGGGACATGGCGAGCGAGTTCTTGTTGACCAACTTTGAAATCTGGTCATACGCTCGTGCCGTGAGCAGATCCCAA
>NZ_JBSFJV010000181.1:0-7471 GCF_053598235.1 Kitasatospora sp. NPDC001159 | reverse complement strand
ACGATCAAGTCGTGGCGGGAGGTCGGGCACACGGGGCCGGCGGTCGCGGTGTGCTCGATGGAGGACGACGTCGAGCTGTGGTCGATGGACGTGCGGTGCACGACGAACCCGATCCGGCTGGCGATGTGGCACGGCTCGGGGCCGGTGACCATCTTCGCCACGTACTCCAGCCTGGGGGTGCTGGCGGAGGCCTTCGAGGGCGCCTACGGCAAGGCCCTGGACCCGCTGGACCTCGCCGTGGTCGATGAGGCCCACAGAACAAGTGGATCGCTGGGGAAGGCCTGGGCGGACATCCATCACCAGGGCGTGATCCCGGCGGCTCGGCGTCTGTACGCGACGGCGACGCCGCGGATCTGGCAGGAGCGGCCGGCGCCGTCGTGGGAGTTGCGGGAGGGCGTGCGGCGGGAGCGGCTGGTGGAGGAGATGGCCGCGTCCATGGACGATGAGGCGATCTTCGGACCGGTGGCCTGGAAGCTCCCGCTCAGCGAAGCGGTGAAGCGGGGCCTGTTGGCGCGGTACCAGATCATCGTGGTCGAGCTGACCGACCCGGTCGTCACCCCCGAGAAGCTCATGAGCCCCGAGCGCCGCCAGGAGGAGATCCGCGGGCAGCGTCTCGGCGCGCTCCAGGCCGCCATGCTCCACACCATGGCGCAGCACCGCTTGCAGACGATGATCACGTTCCACCGCCGCACCGTCGAGGCGCAGGCGTACGCCACGGGGCTGCCGGCGGTCGCGGCCAAGCTGTACGCGGGTGATCCGGAGGTGTACCCGGACCGGATCTGGGCGGACTGGTTGAAGGGCGAGCACGCCGGGGAGCGGCGGGCGCGGGTGCTCGCGGAGTTCGGGCGCAGCGCGCGGCGGGCGGTGCTGGCGCAGTGCCGGGTGTTGGGTGAGGGTGTGGATATCAGGGCTGTGGACAGCGTCGCGCTGTTGGATCCGAAGGGGGCGCCGCATGACGTCGTGCAGGCGATCGGGCGGGCGCTGCGGCAGAAGCCTGGTGAGGGGAAGCTGGCGTCGTTGATCGTGCCGGTGTTCCTGAAGGAGGGTGAGCGGCCGCAGGATATGTTCACCTCGGGTTCTTATCGGCCTTTGGTGAATGTTCTTCAGGCTTTGCGGGCTCATGATGAGGAGGCGGTGGAATTGCTGGCGTTTCCTCAGGTCGAGCAGAAGAACGTGGTGGAGCCGTCCATGGATATCGGTCCGGAGCCGCAGGAGGGTGAGGAGGAAAGCCGGATGCTGCTGCGGTTTTCGGCTCCGCGTGATCCGGTGATGGTCGCACGGTGGGTCAGCTTCAATGTGATCGACACCGAGCGGCAGGACTGGGCCCGGGGGTGGTCGGCGGCCGAGAAGTACTCGAAGCGGGAGGGGCATCTGCGGGTGCCGTTCAATCACCGGGAGGCGACTCGGGCCGGGCTGGATCCGCATCAGATGTACCCGCTGGGGCACTGGGTGAGTGAGCAGCGCAAGGCCTACAGCGCGGGGCTGTTGGAGGGCAGGCGGGTCGAGCGGTTGGAAGCGCTGGGCATGGTGTGGGATCCGCTGGACGCGGCGTGGGAGGAGAACCTGGCCGCGTGCCGGGTCTACTTCGAGCACCACGGCACGCTGGCCGCGCCGCGTACCGCGACGGCGTTGGACAAGCCGGTGGGGCAGTGGCTGTCCAACCAGCGCCGCCCCGGGGTGCTGGATGGGCGGCCGGACCGGGTCGAGGCGCTGGCAGGGATCGACCCGGACTGGAACCCCACCTGGCCACTGGACTGGCAACGCCACTACGCCGCCGTCCGTGAATGCGTCCAGGGCGGGGCGCAGCTGGCCGATCTGCTGCCCGGGGTCACCGTGCATGGGCTGGACGTGGGGCGGTGGCTGGATCGGCAGCGTCAGCACATCGTGTGGCACGGCCTGACGGACGGGCAGCGGGGGCGCCTGGGCGTGCTCGGGGTGGCGCCGGTGGCGGCCCCGGCGGAGGAGGCGAAGGGTGCGGCGGCGAAGAAGGCCGGCGGGAAGGTGAGCGCGTTCGACCGGGGCCTGGCCGCGCTCGCCCGGTACCGGGAGCGGACCGGATCGGTGACCGTGCCCCGCAGCCACGTCGAGGAGATCCCCGACGGCGACGCGACGGTGGAGGTGAGGCTCGGGGTGTGGATCTCCAACACCAAGACCCGCCGGGCCAAACTCACCGGCGCCCAGCTCGACCAGCTCGCCGTGCTCGGCCTCGACTGGCACTGACACCAGCCGGGCCCAGTGCCCCGACGAGAAACGTCCCCGGGCCGCCTTGGCCCGCCCGTACCCATCCTGGTGGGGGAACGGCAGCGACCGGGCCAGGCGGAGGCGGCCTGACGGCCTTCTGCGACCGCCACCGTGGCCTGGAAGCCGCAGGCTTCCTGTTACGAAAGAACGGACCTGCGTACGATTCCGCGTGTGATCAAGGAAATGCCTGCTTGTCTGGCCCAGATGTCATGGCCGTCTGATGGTCTTCCTGTCGGCCGTGTTGGCTACGCGGGGAACCGTCGGGGGCGGCGATGAAAGCCCCTGTGTCTCCGCTGCGGCCGTTGGATGTCGTCTCGGTCTTTCCCGAGCTCGCCGCCCATGCGCGGACAGCGGTCCGGCTGCACCCTGCGGCGGCGGATCCGGGCCGGCGTGACAGCTCCGTGGGAGGGCCGCTGGCCTGGCCGGAGGATGAGGCATGGCCGACCTGTCCGGGTGGCCGTCATCCGATGCGCCGGCAGCCCCATCGCCCCGCGAACGTCCGAGGTGATCGGTCGACAAGGTTCGCCTATCACGGTGAGATCACCTGGGACCGGATACCCGCGGATGCGTCGTGGCCCTTGCTGCCTGTGATGCAGGTGTATGCGCACGACGTGCCCTGGTACGACGGTTTTCCGGAGGGCACGGACATCCTTCAAATCCTGTGGTGTCCATTCCAGCACGTCTACGACGGTCCGGCGACGGCCTACAACGGAATCGCCGGCCCGTGGGTCCAGGTCCGTTACCGTCACACCGGTGACCTGGGAGACCGCTTCCTGACGCCGCCAGAGCCGGTGGCCATCGGTGAGCCCGGCTATCTGCCCACCCCATGCCTGTTGCGGCCGGAGCCGGTGACCGAGTACCCGCACCCGGGTGCCTTGGGCGAGGAGTTCGAAGCCAGAGTCGAGGAATGGGAGATGGCGACCTTCGGTGACCCCGACGACCCCGATGAGTACGACCCCCGCTACTCCTGGGACCTCTCGACCGCCCCGGGCTGGAAGCTCGGTGGCCATGAACCCTGGAACTACCAGGGCTACTACGGTCCAGTGCGGTGCGACACCTGCGGCAGCGGGATGCGCTTCGTCGCCGCGATCGCCAGCGACGAATGGGACGGCGGCACGGAAAGCTGGGCTCCGGTCGGCTTCCTCGAAGGTGGTCCACGCGATCAGCTTCGACGCCAGGAGCCGACCGACGTCGTACTCGGAAGACGAGAGACCATGCGCATCTTCACCTGCCCCCTCTCCACAGATCACCCGGTCATCAGCGATCTGATGTAGGGCCCCGCACCGCCCGACCTCGTCACTTCAGGCCGCGGCCGCCCCAGGGCGCTCGACGAGCTGACCGCGTTCGAAGCGGGCTCGGACGAGCGGGACAAGGTGGGCGCCGTTGACCGAGCGCCAGCGGGCCTGATCCTCATCGCCGATCAGGCCCTTGCCACCACCGAGGTGCCAGCAACGGGGCCGGGGCACACTCCCACAGGGCGCAGCAGGCCCTGCCGCCCACACGCGCCCGCCCTCGGCGTCGCTGTTCTGCTGTGCCTTCGGCGCGTCAGCCTGGCATGCGCAACCGAATGGGCTGACCGTCCAAACGGGGGCGTCCGGAGCCGAAATCGGTCGCCGACAGCGGGAGGGACGACGAGGGCTGGAACGAGGGGACCACGACGACGCGCTCTACGTAGGAATAGACCCTATCGTCCTGGCTCTCCGGAGCGGCTCCGTTACCAGTCACCGTCGCCCTCAGCAGCCAGCCCGGGCCGTCACACCCGAGCATGCGGATGGTCTGCACTCCTCGGAGACCCGTCTCCCGCTGCACTGGGACATCACACTTGAGCTCGACGCCCGCGTGCCCGGCCCACTCGCGGACCTCACCCCCAGGCCGCGAACCCGCTGCGCGAGGATCTCGCGCGACCTGGCCCACGCACCCTCCTGGGTCGCGTGGAAGGCCTGGAGCTGCACGCCCGTGGACCCCCGGAGGACAACAGCCTCCAGCAGGTCCGAGGACCCTCTGCCCTCGTTCACCTGGATCTTGAGACCCGGAACGCCGGGACACCTGTGATCACGTTCGACGCGTGAGCCGACATGCTGCGGCTTGGTCCTCAACGGGTTCGAGGACCGCCGTGCAGCAGGGCCAGGCTGGGCTCCCCCTGCGTCCGGGTCCGACGCCCCCGGCCTGAGCCGAATCGGTTCGGGGCTACACCTTCCCGGAGGTGCGGCCGCTCCGCGTCCGCCTGGCCCCTGCTCGTCGGGATACGTATTAATACTTCGCTAATATGCATCGTCAGTTTTTGATCATTGCGGACCGGCCCGGCAACCGGTCGGTCCGGATCTGACGGGGGAACGAAGCATGGCAGAACCTGACGCGGGTTTGGAGTTCAAGGTCAAGCCGGCCGAACTGGACGGCTGCGGACAGAGCGCACAACACATAGGCGGCCTCATACCGGGCGAGACATCGAAGATTACCGACCCGTGCAGCCAGGCCGCCGGGGGCCTCAAGGGCTGGCTCACCGCCACCGCCATCACGAACTGCGGCACGAACTGGAAGACGCTGCTGGACAAGCTCGGCGGAGACATGGGCGACGTCGGCACCAAGCTCGGCACCTCGGCCGCCTACTACCGCCAGGCCGAGCAGGACGCCCACAACAGCATGCGGAACCCGAGCGCGTCCGTCGCGAACGGGCAGGAGCCGGATCCCTTCGACACCACCTTCGTCCCCGGCCCGGTGAAGCCGAGCAGCGCGAAGGCGGCCGAGTAACCGATGGACATCAAGACCCTCCACGACGCCGACATCATCGGCATCTCCACTGCGAAGAACGCCTTCGACACCCTGGCCACCGCCTTCGGCCAGCACGTCGAGAACTGGCAGCACGACGTCGTCGACCGGCTGGGCCACTCCGAGTGGACCGGCACCGCCGCCGGCCACGCCAACACCCGGATCACCAACCTGGGGACCGAACTCCAGTCCGCCAAACAAGAACTCGGCCTGGTCAGCCGCGCCCTCCAGGACGCCTACGACGGCTTCGCCGCCGCCCAGGCGCCACCTGATCAGCGCCCTCGACGACGCCAAGGCCGCGGGGCTCACCGTGGCCCCCGACGGCGGGATCACCTGGGACAACGATCCCAAATCACCCACCTTCGCCGGGCACGGCGCCCCAGAGAAGGCCAAGCAGATCCAGGACCGGATCACCGCCGCCCTCAACGAGGCCGACCACGCCGACCAGACCATCAATGCCCGGCTCGGTCACCTCGCCACCAACGCGATCAACGGAACCGGCCTCGACTCCGCCACCGCGAAGGCCGACACGGATGCCGCGAACGCGCTCCAGCAGATCCCCGCCGCCGGCACCGACCCGAACAGCGTCAAGGCCTGGTGGAACGGCCTGACTGACGACCAGCAGCAGCGGATGATCCTCAACCACCCGGACCAGATCGGCAACCTGGACGGCATCCCCGCCGCCGTCCGCGACAAGGCCAACCAGACCAACCTGAAGAACCTGATCCAGGACCGCAACAATCAACTCAAGAACCTCGGCCCCGCGCCGAAGCAGTACCTGGACCCCGCCGAGACCAACGGCGGGCCCGTCGAGAACCCCGACTACATGGAGTGGAAGCGCAAGCGCGACACCCTGAAGGAGCAGCTCGCCAGCTTCCAGTCCATTCAGGACCGGCTCGACGGCAAGTTCGACGATGGTGCGGGCGGGCCGCACTACGACCCACCCCTGCTCTTGTTGGGAATCGGTGATCAGGGGCAGGGCCGCGCGATCGTGTCCTGGGGTGACCCGGACAAGGCCCGGAACGTCTCGTCCCTGGTGCCCGGGCTGAACAGCAACATGGCCGGCGTCGGAGGCGGCGACGCCATGACGGCGAAGCGCATCTACGATTCCGCGGTGAGCAGTGCGCAGATCAACCACGACACGCCGAGCGTCGCGTCCGTGTTCTGGCTGGGGTACGACGCCCCGCAGCTGGACGGCCCCTCGGTGCTCATGCAGGACCGGGCGGCCGAGGGCGGGGCCGCGTACAACAAGTTCCTCACCGGACTCCGGGCCACTCACGAGGGGGCGCCGGCACACATGACCGCGCAGGGTCACAGCTACGGCTCCCTGGTGGTCGGGAAAGCGACCCAGCAGCCCGGCGGCCTGCCCGTCGACGACATCGTCCTGGTCGGCAGCCCGGGTGTCGGGGTGGACAAGGCATCGCAGCTCGGGATCGGTGCGGATCACGTGTACGTCGGCACGGCCAAGAATGATCCCGTCGCGGACGCGCCAGCCCCCGGGATGCTCATTCCGGGTTGGGCCGCGGTCGAGGCGGTCACGAATCCCGACGGGTCGTGGCACGGCACGGACCCGGCGAGCCAGAGCTTCGGCGGCCAGCGCTTCTCGGTTGCGGACGGGACCATGACCGACTCCCACGACAACTACTTCGGGAAGCACGGCAAGGGTGGCGACTCGCTCCCCAACATCGGGAAGATCGTGAGCGGCCACGGGAACACGATCACCCGGGAGGACCCGAGGTGAGGGCCAAGGTATGGCGGATGGCCGTGCCAGGGGTACTGCTGGCGCTCCTGGTCGGCTGGTACGCCTGGCCGGAGCCCGAGAAACCCATCGTGCCGGTCGACCAGGCCCAGCACCGGATCGAGGCCGAACTCGCCGATGTCGCGGGGGCCTTCCACCCGGGGCTCCAGTGGGCCGACGCGAGATACTACAGCGACCCGGACTTGACGGGGTTCTGCGGTACGTCCGGGTGCAAGAAGACGGGTCGGGCGATGATGATCGCCCAGCAGGCGGCCCGAGTCCAGATCAGCTCACAGCGGTTCAACGAGCCGCTGGAGATCGTCCAGGCGCTCTGGGCCGCAAAGGGGTACCCGGTTCGCCGTGAAGGGTGGTCCGTGGAGGTGAAGGACCCGGGATTCACCCTCTGGTTCGTCGTGGGTGTGAACGGTTGCGCTGAGATGCGGGCCACCATGACCGATGTCACCGACACCACCGATGACAAGTTGGAGGGCGGGTTCGGTCAAGGACCGCTGAACTACGCCGCCCAGTGCGCGACGGTCGACGACCCTTACTGGTCGCATGACCCCGCCGAGCCCGCTCGGCCCGAGGGGGTCGGGCCGAGCGGGATTGGCAGTCTCCCCCCAATTCAGCACTAGGCCATGTCTCTCCGATCATGAGCGGAGCCAGATGATGACGGCCGCGAAGGTTACGGTGCCCAGGAACACGTGCCCTCGCTTGTCATAGCGG
>NZ_JBSFJV010000180.1:0-7479 GCF_053598235.1 Kitasatospora sp. NPDC001159 | reverse complement strand
TCCCCGCCGGCCCGTAGGCCGATCGCCCGGGCGCGGGCCGCCTCGTCCTCGGCCCGGCCGGTCGGCCACTCCTGCGCGTGCAGCAGCCGCAGCGGCAGGTGGCGCCCGGCCGCCTCGTCCGCCGCCCAGCGCACGGCCCAGCGGCTCGCCTCGGAGCGGTCGACGCCCACGATCACCGGGCGGCGGGTTTCGAAGCCGTTCATCACAGACTCCTTCGTCGGCCCCGGCCGGCGCCGTCACCGGTTCTGTGCGGAGCCCTGACCACCCTCATCGTCAGCCGTTTCCGTGCGGGCGGGGAGGGCCGGTCGGGCCCGGGCTACGGGCCGGTGGGCCCTCGGACCGGTCCCCGGACCTGCTCTCGGGTGCCGCGGCAGGTTCGCGGTCGAGGTTGCCGCAGGTCCACCCGAGCGGCGTCGCGTGCGGACGCTCTACCGCGACGGCGCGGCGCAGAGGCCGCCTGGCGGGGATCAAGCACCGGGCCCATTCGCGTGTCATTGCCGCAGTCCGTCGCAGGCCGTGGGCTCTCGGGGCGAGGACAGGCGGGTCAGACCCCCGACACGTGGGCCAGTTGGCCGACGGCGGCGGTGACGGCCATGGCGAGTCCGCCGCCGATGACGACGCGCAGGGTCGGGCGCAGGAGGGTGGTGCCGGCGGCGCGGGCGGCGAGGGTGCCGGCCAGGGCGAGGCCGCAGAGGGTGACGGCGACGATGAGCCACAGGCGTGCGGTGTCGGTCGAGGCGAGGAGGCCGAGGAAGGGGACGAGCCCGCCGGTCAGGAAGCTGGTGGCGGAGGCGAGGGCGGCCTGGAGGGGGTTGGCGGCGGTGTGTTCGCTGTGGCCGAGTTCGTCGCGCAGGTGGGCCTGGAGCGGGTCGGCCTCGTGCAGGGCCTCGGCGACCTGCCGGGCGAGGTCGCGGGGGACGCCGCGGCTCTCGTAGATGGCGGTGAGTTCGGCGAGCTCCGCTTCGGGGTCCTCGGCGAGTTCGCGGGCTTCCTTGGCACGGTCGGCGGTCTCGACGTCGACCTGGGAGCCGACGGAGACGTACTCGCCGGCGGCCATCGCCATGGCACCGGCGGAGAGGCCCGCGAGGCCGCCGGTGACGACGGTGGAGGTGCTCGCCCCGCTGGCGGCCAGACCGACCATGAGGCTGGCGACGGAGACCAGCCCGTCGTTGGCGCCGAGGACGGCGGCGCGCAGCCATCCGGCGCGGGCGGCCGTGTGGCTCTCCGGATGCGGGGTGAAGCGGTCGTGGCGGGTCATGGGGTCGGCTGCTCCTGTCGGCTCGTCAATGCCTGGGTGATGAACGGCCGCTCGGTGGCGGGGTCGTGCACGCGGGTGAACCGGATGCGGACGCACAAGACGGGCTCGCGGACCTCGTCGAGCAGGGTGAGCACCTTGGCGCGGGCGAGGTCCGCCGTGCCGGGCGGAAGATCGCCCTGGGCTTCGAGCTCGACTTCGGGCATCTGGGCGGCCACCGGGTGGATCGTCATCGGAGGTTCTCCGTTCGCGGTCGTGGCCGAACGGGCGTCAGGTGTAGCGGGTCAGGCCGCCGATCCCCTGGGCGGGTGCGCCGGGGGCACCCGGGCGGAGGATCCGGACATCAGCGCCGGTCAGCAGCGCCGATCGGACGGCGATGTCCGCGAGGTCGGCTTGCACCACCGGAGTGAGGTCCGTCGGCAGGGAGGCGGGCTGGTCGGCGATGTCGGTCGGGCCGGGTCCGAACCACGCGGTGCGGCGGCCGGTGAGGCTGTCCGAGATCAGCAGGGTGCGCAGTGCGCCGTCGGCGAGCGCACGCACGGTCGCGTAGACGCCCTCCACGGCGTGGCCGCGGGGCGAGCGCCCGTCGTCGAGCCGGCGCAGCAGGGCCTCGGTCGCCTCGCGTCCGGCGCGACAGGTCTCCGCCTCGACCTGGGCCATGCGCTGGGGCCAGGCGCCGTCGGGGCTGCGGCTGCCGCTGACCGACCGGATGGACACGTCGCGGCGGACCCAGGCGGGCAGGTGTTTGGTGAGGTACTGGCGGGCGCGGACGTCGCCGGCCAGCATCAGCACGTGGGCGTCCACTTCCGCCAGCGCCGTG
Source organism: Kitasatospora sp. NPDC001159 (assembly GCF_053598235.1). Lineage (NCBI taxonomy): Bacteria > Bacillati > Actinomycetota > Actinomycetes > Kitasatosporales > Streptomycetaceae > Kitasatospora > Kitasatospora sp. NPDC001159. The sequence goes on along the minus strand of NZ_JBSFJV010000180.1, from coordinate 5,404 downwards.
TCCAGTGCTTCGGCGACCTGGACGGCATTGTGTTCCCAGGAGTCCTCGGCGCGGTGCTGGTAGCGCATCTGGGATCGGCCGCCGGGCCGGTTGCGCTCGATCTCGTCGTCCGAGCCGATGACGGTCCGGCGGGCGGCCTCCGTGGCACCGTCGAGGTAGAGCCGCAGGTCCGCTCCGGTACGGTCGACAACGGCGACCACGTGCGCGGGGTGATCCTGGCGCCAGGCCAGCAACGGCAGCAGATGCGGCAGCGGCGCCCTGGCAGCCAGGTCCCTCTGTCCGAATCCGGGCAGGACCGCCGAGTGCACCATCTCACCGCGCGCGGCGAAAGCGGCGAGCACACCGGATCCGGGCTGGGAGGAGAGGAAGCGCCGGGTCAGGGCATCCAGGTCGTGGGCCCCGGCCCCCTGGCTCGCGAGGTCGCGGCACAGGCCCTGCCAGCGTTCCTCCGCGTCCAGGCCCATCTCCGGGCGCGGATCGAGATCGAAGTAGACCGACAGGACGGGGCCGGGCGTGGTGAGTACATCACGCAGGGCCTGGGTGCCCGTCTCGGTTCCGGTAGTCATCCGAGCCCTCCTCGGGACGGAAGCGGTGCGGGGGAGGATGGGAGAAGCCGAAGCGGTACAGTCCCTGTGCTTGCGTTCCCCGAGGTCGGAGCGATGCGCGGGGCTGTTTCCGCTCTGTCGGATGGTCCCACGGAGGGCCGGATCCGGCAGCGGATCGGCCTTCGTCATGCCCGGCGGGTGATCGTCGGGCGCGACCTTCGACGGCCCGTCCGGCCCTCACGCCCCGTGGCGGATCTCGCTTTCGTTTCCACAACCCCACCATGCGCGGCCCACCCGGTCCTGCCCAAGGTCCGGTCGCCTCCACCGGACGGGGCCACCCGGCCCTGACGGGTGCGATGCGAGGACCGGAAAGCGGCCAGGAGGCGGGACGTGGGCGGTGCGATCCAGGTGCGACGGCCACGGGCATCGACCATGTCACGCGGTGTCCGCACCGCCCCCGTGGCCCGCGTGCCAGGCCTGGTACGCCTCCACAGCGGTGGGCAGGGTGGGGAAGATCCGCTCCGGACCGATGGACGCGGTCAGGCCGTACGCGTCCAGGTCGTCGAGCAGGTCCTGCTTGACGCGTGCCATGCCGAAGACCATGCCGCGGCTGGTCAGTTCGCGGCGCAGGGCCTCCACCGCGTCCAGTGCGGTGATGTCGACCTCCACGTTGGCCTCGGTGTTGAGCACGAACCACCGCACCGGCGTCGGCTCGTCCGCGACGGCCGCCAGGGCCCGGCTGCGGAAGTCCTCCGCGTTGGCGAAGAACAGCGGGGAGTCGTAGCGGTAGATCACCAGCCCCGGAATGGTGCGGGCCTGGGGATAGTCCTCGATGTCGTGCATGCCGGCCAGGCCGGGGACCAGCCCCTGGACCGCGTCGTGCGGCCGGGCCACCCGGCTCAGCAGCTCGGCCACCGAGAGCCCCACGGCCACCAGTACCCCGTACAGGATGTCCAGCGCGAGGACACCGGCCAGAGAGCCGATCGCCAGCAGCAGTTCCCGGCGGCGGAAGGAGGCCAGCCTCCGGAAGCCCGCCAGGTCGATCAACTGGACGGCGGCGAAGACGACCAGCGCACCGAGCACGGCCACCGGCAGGTGCCTCAGCAGCGGGCCGAGGAACAGCAGCACCGCGAGGACGCAGCCTCCGGCAACGAGCGCGTACGCCTGGGTGCGTCCGCCCGCCGAACGGGCGAGCGCGGTACGGCTCGCGCTGCTGCTCACCGGGAAACCGGAGAGGACGCCGGCGCCCACGTTAGCGGCGCCGAGGGCGAGCAGCTCCTGTTCGGCGTGGAGACGTCCGTCGCCCTCGCCGGATGCGAAGGCACGCGCGGTGAGGACCATGTCGGTGTAGCCGACCAGAACCACCCCGACGGCGGGCAGCACCAGCCGGTCGAGCTCGCTCAGGTCAGGCCGGGACAAGCCCGGCAGCCCGCCCGGAATGGCTCCGACCGCCTGGATGCCGTGTTGCTCCAGGCCGAACGCGGCAACCGCGGCGATGCCGAGCACGACGGCCAGCAGAGGGCCCGGTACCAGGGGGAGGAGGTGTGCGGTGACGAACAGGAACACCAGAGCGACGGCGCTGAAGAGAACAGTGGCGGTGTTCGCCTCGGACAGGTGTTCCACGAAGGACCGTAACCGCGGGAAGAAGCGTGTGCCCTTGACCGGGACACCGGTGAGCCTGGTCAGCTGGTCCGCCAACATGAGCAGGGCGACGCCGGCCAGATAGCCGACCAGGACGGGTCTTGAGAGCATGTCGGCGACGAAACCGAGCCGGGCCGTCCACGCCACCAGGCACAGCGCCCCGACCACGACGGCCAGCGCGGCGGCGAGCGCGGCGTAGCGCCCGGGGTCCCCGCCCGCGAGCGGACCGACCACGGTGGCGGTCATCAGCGCGGTCGTCGACTCGGGCCCGACCGAAAGCAGCCGGGACGAGCCGAGAACGGCGTACACCAGGATCGCTGGCAGAATGGCCCACAGGCCCGCGGCCGGCGGCAGGCCGGCGACGGTGGCGTATGCCATGACCTGCGGTACCAGGTAGGCGGCGACGGTCAGGCCAGCCGAAAGGTCTCCGCGCAGCCACTCCCCCCGGTAGCGCCTGAGCACCGCGAGCCCGGGCAGCGCGGGCACGAAGCGGTGCCGGTCCGGGCCGGGGGCATCGGCGTGCCGCGCCATGGATCTCCTTCCTCCGCGGACTCAGCATGCCGCCGGGAGGGCCCGGTCGCGCGGCGGCGGCCAGCGTGCGGAGGTGGCCAGGGAACTGCTTCTGAGGCACGCGCCTTGACGCCTATGACCTCGGTGCCGATGCCTCGGTCCGGAGGAGTCCGACGAGCGGGAGGAGGCTCATGTTCCGCGCGTGGTCGTCGGAGGTCTCGTGCGGGCGATTCTGCCGAGGTCCTCAAGGGTGACGATGCCCACCAGTCGGCCGTCGTCCAGGACGAGGATCGGCGGTTGGGCGGTCGCGTGGTCCAGGACCTCGACGAGGTCGTCCTCGGGTGCGGCGACCACGCACTCGGAGAGCGGGGTCGCCAGATCGCGGACGCGTATCCCGGATCGGCGGTCGGGCGGGACCGTCGCGAGGCGGCGCAGGTCGACCAGGCCGCTCGGGCGGCCGGCGAAGTCGACCACCGGGATGAGCGGGTGGTGGGTGCGCGCGACGGGTTCGGCGAGGAAGCGGTCCAAGGTGAGCCAGTCGGGCCCGGTGGCCACCGGAGAGGTCATGACCTGTCCGATCCGAGTGCCGCGTAGGGCTGCCACCAGGGCGGCGTGGCGGACCTCGGCCAGCGCGGAGGACCACATGAACAGGCCGACGACCACGAGCCAGATCCCGGCACCGACGCCACGGAGGAACTCCAACCAGCCCGCGGCGGAGAGCAGGAGGCCGCCGACCTGACCGACCCGGCCGGCGACGCGCTCGGCGCGTTCGCGGTCACCCCTGCGGCGCCAGACCGCCGCCTGGAGGATCCGTCCGCCGTCCAGGGGCGCGGCGGGCAGCAGGTTGAACACGCCGAGCAGCAGGTTGGTCCAGCCGGTCCACAGCAGGACGGCCGCAGGCATCGTCCAGTGGAGCAGGTGTTGGGCGCCGAGTCCGGCGGCAAGGGACAGCCCGCCCAGCACCAGGCTGGTGAGCGGTCCGATCCCGGCGACGGTGAACTGGAGTCCGGGGCTCGGCGCACGCCCCATCCGGGTGACGCCACCGAGCGCGAAGACGGTCATGTCGTCCACCCGGATCCCTGCCCGTCGCGCGGTGACGGCATGGGCAGTCTCGTGCAACAGCAGGCTGAGGGTGAGCAGCAGCGCCCCGACCACGCCGGCGAGGCCGTAGACGGCGGCGGAGCGGCCAGGGACCCAGGCCGGAAGCGTTCGCCCGGCCAGGCCGACGCCGAGGAAGAGGACCAGGACAGGCGCGCTCCAGTGAACCCGCAGCGGTATGCCGAAGATCCTGCCCAGCGGTGCGGACCCGTGCATCCTGACCTCTCCTGAGGGCTGTCGACAGCCCTTCGCACATCTCCACTGTCCTCTCGCGGTGCGGGGCGGCCCAGGGCCCTACGGGTACGCCTCCGGGGCGGACGGACCTGTCTCGCCCCCGTACCCGGCCGGACGAGGGGCGGCACCTGGCGCCGGTGACAAACAACGGCTGAACGCCCATGGCCCCCGGGTGGTTCAGTGCTCGCGGAAGAAGATCTCGCGGACCTCGCGCGCGGCGTAGTAGACCAGCACGTAGCCGGCGGCCGGGTCGGCCCACCACCAGCCGAGCGTGGCGTTCAGGACAAGGCCGAGCAGGACCGCCGCGGCGAGCAGGCCGTCGATGAGGGTGACGCGGCCCTCGGCCCTGAGCACGGGGTTGTCCAGGGCGACGCCGGTGCGGGCCTTGCCGAAGGCGAGGACGAACATCACGGCCGTGGTGACGGCGGTCCAGGCGATCCCGAGCGGTGAGTGGTGCGGGTGGAAGCCGCTGACCAGGACGATCGTCGACTGGGCGAGCAGGTAGAGCCCGAGCAGTGCGAAGCCGATCCCGATCAGCCTCAGCGCCCGCCTCTGCCGTTGTTCCCCGGTGCCGGACAGCTCCCAGATCACTACGGTGGAGGCGCCGATCTCGATCAGGGAGTCCAGGCCGAAGCCGGCCAGTGCGACCGAGCGGGCGCCGATCGCGGCGAACGCGAGGACCACGATGCCGATCACGTTCCAGCCCAGGGTCGCGTACTCAAGGGCGAAACCCCGGCGGAGCAGGGTCCGGGGGGCGGTCTCGTTCACGTCGTTCACCGGTCAATTGTCCCAGCCGTCCGTTCGGCGATCTTCATCAGGCGTCGTGTTCGGCTTCCGTGAGCCGGAGACGGCAGGGGCGCCGCCGGCCGCTCGGCGGGGTCCGGAGGGGCTGAGTGGCCACCGGCTTCGGGCCGTCCGGCCCCATGCGCGATCGCCGGGACCGGCGGACAGTGGGATTACGGAACCGCCCGCCGAGGGGAGAGTCACCCGCGGCGGCACCGGCGCGGACAGACCGAGGACGGACCGATGGACACGACCGAAGCGCTCGCGGAACTGGATGAAGAAGGCCTCGCCGCGCTCGTCGAAGCCTTGCGGAAGCGCGGGTTCACCGTGATCGGGCCGACCGTCCGGGACGGCGCGATCGTGCTCGCCGAGCTGGCCTCGGCGGACGATCTGCCGCACGGCTGGGGCGTCGAGACCGAGGCCGGTACCTACCGGCTGCGCCGGCGTGCCGACCGGGCGGCGTTCGCCCACTCCGCCGGGCCGCAGTCCTGGAAGACTTTCCTGCACCCGCCCCGGGCCCGGCTCTGGCAGGCGGACCGGGCCGGGGACGGCACCGTCACCGTCCGTGAGGACGACGACCCGCCGCCCCGCTA
>NZ_JBSFJV010000179.1:0-7510 GCF_053598235.1 Kitasatospora sp. NPDC001159 | reverse complement strand
TGGGAGTCGATGATCGCTGCGGTGGGCTCGGCGGCGCGGCCCTCGCTCTCGCGTACTCGGGCCCGGAGCCGGTCGTGGTACTCGGCCAGGGCGCCGTTCTCGGCAGTGCGCTGGAAGTAGGCGTAGACGGCGGAGCGGGGCGGGAAGTCGGCCGGGAGCTGGCGCCACTTGCAGCCGCTGTCGTCGACGTAGCGGACCGCGTCGATGAGCTGGCGTTCGCAGTACCGGGCCGGGCGGCCGCCGCGGCCCTCCAGCCATGGTGGCGTGGGCAGTGCGGCGAGCGTGACCTCCCACTCCGCATCGGTCATGTCGCTGGAGTACACCGGCCGACGGTCGGTGTACTCGTGTGCGGAACCGTACAGGTGAGCGGCACAACGACACGCTGAGGCAGCGAAGTTGAAGCCAGTGCGGGACTCGCGGTAGAACTGCGACACCGGACCTCTGGCGATCGAGTTGCGTTGACACCTCTCGAGCACCCCGGCATCCAGCAGCTGGTGGACCTGATGCCACCGCTCGCGGGTGGTCTGTGCGCGCGTGCCCTCCCGCAGTGGCGGGCCGGCCTTGGCCCAGCAGGCGCTGTGGGCGCCGACCTCCTTCGACACAGCCTCGGCCAGGCCGTGCCACAGGTGCCAGCGGTCGCAGACCTGCACGATCCTCGGGTCGGCGTCAGTGGTGGCCTGGGCGAAGCCCCCGGCCCCATCCCGGCAGACGACCTCGATGCCGGGGTGGGCCTTCAGCCAGGTGGTGACCGTCTCCCTCTTCCGGTCCGGCAGTACCTCGATGCGCTCGCCGGTGGCGGCGTCGGTCAGGATGGTGGCGTAGTGGTGGCCCTTGCGCAGGGCGAACTCGTCGATGCCCAGCACTCGCGGGGCTGGTCGGGCGGGCAGTGTGATGCGCATCAGGCAGTTCAGCACGCTCGCCCAGGACAGCATGTGGTGCAGCACGCCCAGCAGGTGGGCTCCGGCCGATCCGGCCAGCGCCACGGCGACCGCATCGACCACCTTCTGCAGGGCCGGAGTTCGGCGCTGGTAACGCCGGGTCAGCCCCGCGACCTGCTCGACGAAGGTGACCTTCCTACAGGCGGGGTTCTCGCAGTACAGGCGGCGCACCGATAAGTCGATCACGACCGCACGGCCGCCCACCGCCTCGTCCGCGACATGCCGCACGTAACGCGAGTGCACCCAGTTGGACGCCTGTCCGCACCCCGGACACGCCGCCGGGTCGTCATCGCTGGTCCGGGCGGTGATCCGCAGCAAGTTCCCGCTGGCCTCCACGCGCTCGACCTGCACCGCGGCCAGCTGCGGCAGCAGGTCGCCCACCACGACAACACACTCTGCCAGCCTGCCACCATCAACAAGCCGACACTATAGGCAAGTTGAATCGATCACCGCCTATGAAAATCTTTAGCCGAAGACCGTACAGACTCCCGTTGGCTGGACAGACTCCCCTGGCAGACGGACGAGAGAGCTGAGGGTGCGGTGCCGTAGACGACCAGACGGCCGGGCCGGACGATCGTGGACTCGCAGACCGGATCGGTGCGCGCAGGGCCGAGGAACCTCGTCGTCATCTGCTGGGTGACGGACGGATCGTACGAATGTCGCCGCTCCCCGCCCATGGCATCGGGGAGCGGCGGCATCCTTTGGTGGCGGGAGGGCCGTCAGGCGAGGGTGACCTCGACCGGGAGGCGCTTGATGCCGTTGACGAAGTTGGAGCGGACACGGGGCACGTCGCCGGCCAGCCTGATGTCGGAGAGGCGCGGGATGAGCTCCTCGAACATGATGCGGATCTCCGTGCGGGCGAGGAGGTTGCCCAGGCACAGATGGGGGCTGCCCTTGCCGAAGGTGACGTGGTCGTTGTTGGCGCGGGTGACGTCGAAGTCGTAGGGGTTGCCGAAGACCTCCTCGTCGCGGTTGCCGGAGGCGAACCACATGACGACCTTGTCGCCCTCCTTGATTCGCTTGCCGCCGAGCTCGACGTCCCGGGTCGCGGTGCGGCGGAAGTGGTAGACGGGGGAGGCCCAGCGCAGGAACTCCTCCACGGCGTTCGGGATCAGCGAGGGGTTGTCCTTGAGACGGGCGAGCTGCTCGGGGTGCTGGATCAGGGCCAGCATGGCGTGGGACATGGTGTGGCGGGTGGTTTCGTTGCCGGCCACCACCAGCAGCAGGAAGTAGTTGTCGAAGTCCTGCGCCGAGAGCGGGACGCCGTCGCGCGGGGTCTCGTTGACGAGCCGGGAGACGATGTCGCTGCCGTCCTTGCCGCGACGCTGCCGGGCGAGTTCGCGGCCGTACTCGAAGACCTCCAGGGCGGCCGGGGAGCGGAACGGCAGATCGCGGTACTTCTCGCTCTCGGCGCTCTCCAGCAGCACGTCCGCGTAGTCGGGGTCGGTGTTGCCGACTATGCGGTTGCCCCAGGCGATGAGATGCTCGTTGTCCTCCGGCGGGACGTCGAGGAGGCGGGCGAGGACGTTGATGGGGAAGTCGGCGGAGACCTCGCGGACGAAGTCGAAGGTGCCCTTGGGGAGGGCGGCGTCCAGGGTCTGTGCGGTCAAGCCGCGCAGGAAGTCGCTGTAGCCGTTGATGACGTTCGCGCCGAACTGGCGCTGGATGACGCTGCGCAGGGCGCGGTGCCGGACGCCGTCCATCTCCAGGATGGAGGCGCGCTTCTGGATCTGGTCGTCGTCGACTTCTTCGAGGTTGACGAAGCGCGTGGAGGTGAAGGTCTCCGGGTCGCGGTCGACGGTGGCGATGTCGGCGTGCCGGGTGACGGCCCAGAAGCCGGAGTTGGGGGCGTCCTCGGGCGTCCAGTGCACCGGGTCCTCGTGGCGCAGGGTGTGGAACATCCGCCAGGGCTTGGTCGGGTCGGTGAAGTTGTCGAGGCCGGCGAGGTCGACCTCGCTCAGTGGAAGGGGCTCGGCGAGGCGGGCGCGCAGCTCGGCGCTGGTGGTCGGGGTGACGGGAACGGTGGGGCTGGTCACGGTTGCAGATCTCCTGAAGTGCTTCGGGCTCAGAGGTGGTAGGCGTACTCGGTGAACTCCCAATCGGTGACGTGCCGGCTGAAGCGCTCGGCCTCGTCTCGCTTGTAGGTGAGGAAGGACGTGGTGAAGTCCTTGCCGAGGAGGTCGGTCAGGGCGGTGTCCGCCTCCAGCGCGTCGAGCGCGGCCGGCAGGCTCATCGGCAGGACGGCGGAGCGGGCGGTGTCGTAGCCGTAGCCCTCCAGCGGCGCCGGGGGCTCCTCACCTGCCCGGACGCCGAGCAGGGCGGCGGCGATGACGCCGGCGATCAGCAGGTACGGGTTGGCGCTCGCGTCGCCGAGCCGCAGCTCCAGGCGCGCGCCGCCGCCGCGCTCCGGCGGGATGCGGAGCATGGCGCTGCGGTTGTCCAGGCCCCAGTCGATCAGCCAGGGCGCGAGGGTGTCCGGGCCGAAGCGCTTGTACGAGTTGACCGTCGGGTTCGCCAGTGCCGCGAGCGCGGGCGCGTGGGCCAGGATGCCTGCGACGGCGTGGCGTGCGGTGGCCGAGAGGCCGTAGGCGCCCGCGGGGTCGTCGAAGACGTTGCGGCCATCGTCGTCCAGGCAGGAGAAGTGGAGGTGGAAGCCGGAGCCGCCCGCGCCAGTAAACGGCTTGGCCATGAAGGTGGCGAGGTTGCCCTCTTGGCGGGCCAGTTCCTTGACCGCCGCCTTGAAACGGAAGGCGCGGTCGGCGGCGTCCAGGGCCTTTGAGTGGGTGAGGTTGATCTCGTACTGGCCGCCGTCGAACTCGTGGTTGCCGGTGACCACTCCGATGCCGAGGCCGCGCAGCTGCCGCAGGGTGCGCAGCAGATGGTTGCCGGGGTCGGCGCGCAGTCCGGCGGTGTAGACGGCGCCGGTGGTCTCCGGGGCGCGGCGCCAGCCGGTGGGGGTGCCGGGGGCGGGCTCCAGCAGGAAGTACTCCAGCTCGGGGCCGACGACCGGTTGCAGGCCGCCCCCGGCGGCGCGGGATAGCACGGCGCGCAGCAGGTCGCGCGGCGACTCGGCCGCCGGGCTCCCGGTGGCGGGGTCGGTGACCTCGCCGAGACAGGTGGCGACTCCGGGCTCCCAGGGGAGGGCGACCAGGGTGGTCAGGTCTGGGCGTACGGAGACGTCGGGCAGGCCCGCCTCCAGGCCGCCGGCGACCGGGACGACGTCGCCCTGGGGCGTGGTGTGGTAGACGGCCTTGCAGAAGGCCAGGCCGTGGTCGACCGCCGAGGGCAGGTGGTCCAGCAGTATGTCGCGGGCGCGGTCGGTGCCGATGAGGTCGGGGTAGATCACCCGGACCACGTCGATGCCCTCGGCGGCGAGCCGCTCCTGGTGCTGGCGGATGTCCGGGGTGTCAGATGCGCTCACCGATGTCTCCTTGGGCGGGCGGGATGGGCGGCGTGAGGGGAACCGGGCCGAGGCGGCCGCGGAGAGGACGGCCTCCGGCAATCCCAGTCGCTTGACCCCGAACGGTAGGGAGCCGGGCCACCGTCCCGCAAGAGGGTGGTGCAGGATATTTATCCATCCGGACAGCTATTGACCACCCGGGGGTCGTTTCCTATCTTGTTTGAAGCCAAACGAGTTGGGGGTTCGGTCTTCGCGCCGCTTTGGCCGGGGCCCGGTCGTCGCCGGCCGGGCCCTCTTTCCTCTTTCTCCCCCTCGCTCCGCCCCGACGCTCCCAACCCCAGGAGGACCGGCCATGAGGGTCGTCGTCGACATGAACAAGTGCCAGGACCACGGCCAGTGCGTCTTCGCCGCCCCCGATGTCTTCCAGATGGACGACAACGGCCACCTGGCCTTCGTCCCCGACCCGGACGAGGACCTGCGTGAAGAGGTCGAGGAAGCCGCGGACGTCTGTCCCCTGCAGGCCATCCGGATCGAGGGCTGAGCCCCATGACCGGACGCATCGTCGTCGCCGGCGCATCCATGGGTGGCCTGCGCGCGGCCGAGCAGCTGCGTGCCGCCGGCTGGACCGGCGCGATCACCGTGATCGGCGAGGAGCCTCACATGCCCTACAACTGGCCGCCGCTGTCCAAGGAGGTCCTGGCGGGCAAGGCGCCGTTCGAGTTCGCTGGCCTTCACCCCGAAGGCGGCCATCGCCGACGTCGAGTGGCGCCTCGGCACGAAGGTCCTCGCCGCCCGTCTGGAAGAGCGGACCGTCGAACTCGACGACGGCTCGCGGCTGTCGTACGACGGTCTGGTCGTCGCCACCGGCATGCGGCCCCGGCGGCTGCGCTGCGAGGGCCCGCTCGCCGGACGCCACACAGTCCGCACCCTCGCCGACGCCCAGGGCCTGCGCGAGGAACTGACCCGGCCCGGCGCCCGGGTCGTCGTGGTCGGTGGCGGCTTCATCGGCTGCGAGGTCGCGGCGACCGCCGTGGGCCTCGGGGTCACCGAGGTCACGGTCGTCGACCCGCTGCCGCTGCCCATGGTCGGCCCGCTCGGCGAACTGCTGGCCCGCGCGCTGCTCAAGCGGCACGAGGAGCGCGGGGTGCGCTTCGCGCTCGGCACGGGCGTTGCCGGGTTCGAGGGCGGCGACCGCGTCGCCGGCGTCGTCCTGAGCGACGGAACCGTCCTGCCGGCCGACGTGGTCGTGGAGTCGGTCGGCTCGGTCGCCAACACCGAGTGGCTGGGCGGCAACGGCCTCGACCTCACCGACGGTGTGCTCACCGACGGGCAGTTGCGCGTCGGCGGCCGGCCGGAGGTCGTCGCGGTCGGCGACGTGGCACGCTTCCCCAACGCCCGCTACGACGGCGTGCCTCGCCGGGTCTCGCACTGGTGCATCCCGACCGACACCGCCCAAGCACGCGGCGAAGGCCCTGGTCGCCCATCTCTCGGGCGAAGAGACGGAGCCAGCCCCGTTCGCCCCCCACGTTCTGGAGCGACCAGCACGAGTTCCGGCTGCAGTCCTTCGGCTCGCCCGTGCTCGGCAGGGACGACGTACGGGTCCTGGACGGCGACCCGGGCGGGGACGTACTGGTCGGCTACCACCACGACGGCCACCTCGTCGGCGTCGTAGCCCTCGGCGGTCAGGCCGCCGCGATGGTCGCCGCCCGATACCGCGCCCAGCTGCTCAAGCAGCCCGCCCTCACCGCGTAAGGAAACATCTGACATGACCGGTCTCCGTGGCTTCTTGCACCCCAAGACGGCGAGCGGCGCCTCGTCGCTGATCCCCTCGCCGCCCTGGCGGTACTCCGGCGACCTGCTGACCGTCGAGTACCGCACCGACCCCGACCGGGTACGCGAACTGCTGCCCGCTCCGCTGGAGCCCGCCGAGGAGGACCCCGGCGCCGTGGCCCTGATCTGGGCCGACTGGCAGTCCTGCTCGGACTCGGGGGAGGAACTGCTGGACCCGGTGCGCTCCCAGTACAAGGAGGCGTTCGCGGTCGTCCGCTGCACGTACAAGGGGCGGACGTACACCCGGTGCGTCTACATCTGGGTCGACAAGGACTTCGCGATCGGGCGCGGGCTGCACCAGGGCTACCCCAAGAAGCTGGGATCCATCCACCAGACCCGCCCGCACCCGTATGGCCCGGCCCCGCGCATCGAGGCGGGCGCACGCTTCGGCGCCACCCTCGCCGCCGCCGACCGGCGCCTCGCCCAGGCCATGGTGACGCTGCGGGAACCGTCGGAGACGAACGGCTTCGTCAACGGCCACCCCATGGCCCACCACCGCTGGCTGCCCTCGATCGAGAAGGGCAAGGGGCTGGCGCTCGACGAGCTGATCGAGTCCGGGGCGGCTTCCTTTGAGGGCGGGCAGCCGTGGGTCGGCGACGCCGAGCTGGAACTGTTCGAGGCGCCCACCGAGGAACTGGCCCGGCTGGAGATCCGGGAGCCGATCGCCGCGTACTACCGGCAGGTCGGCGTGGTCTGGGACGGCGGCCGCCTTCTGGAGTCGAACACCTCCGGCGCCGAGTGACCCGCGTACGACATCAAGGACCTGGAGACCGGACACCATGACCGAACAGCACACCCTCACCGTCGCCGGGGTCACCGTCGACGCACGGCACTGGATCGGCGGCGAACGCGTCGCCTCCACCGAGACGTTCACCGATGTCTCGCCGATCGACGGAAGCGTGATCGGTGAGATCTCCCGGGGTACGGCGAGGGAGGCCGTGGCCGCCGTGGCCGCCGCGAAGGCCGCCTTCCCCGGCTGGGCCGCCACCCCGCGCGCCGAGCGGGCCCGCCTCCTGCATGCCATCGCCGACGGCGTCGACAAGCGCCGCGAGGACCTGGCGATCGTCGAGACCACCGACAACGGCGCGCTGCTGCGCTCCCACCGCCGGGGCGTGATGCCGCGCGTCGCCCACAACTTCCGCTTCTTCGCCGACTGGCTGCTGCAGCTCGACCACGAGGACTTCCCGACCCGCGGGCACACCAACCACGTCAGCTGGGACCCGGCCGGCCCCTGTGTGCTGATCACGCCGTGGAACGCCCCGCTGATGCTGGCCACCTGGAAGGTCGCCCCGGCCCTGGCCGCAGGGAACACCGTGATCCTCAAGCCCGCCGAGTGGTCCCC
>NZ_JBSFJV010000178.1:0-7835 GCF_053598235.1 Kitasatospora sp. NPDC001159 | reverse complement strand
CCGGCCCCCTACGTCCATGCCTACAACGCAGACGGCAAGGAGATCTACAACCAGAAGACGCAGCCCACAGCCAAGAACGCCCGTCAGTAGGCGTCACCTCAGGTAGGCATGGGCGAGCGCCGCCCAATCGGTGCTGTGAAGCACCGTGGCCGGGTCCGGGCCTGCCGTAGCGGAGATCTCGTATGAGGACATGCTTCGTATCCTGCACCCGGTCTCGGACAACGACTCACCCCCAAGAACCGCCACCCCTGTCACGGCGGCGTCAGAACTTCACCCGCCTGGCAGCGCGCGCCCCGGCTCGCAACACGAAGGCCCCGCCCGGCCGCAAAGGGGAAGCGGCCGGGCGGGAGACCGGGGAGCAACGGGGTCCGGGCGCGCGTTGCTCCGGGCGTCGGGGCTCCGGGCGTCGGGGGTCGGGACGCTCGGGGGTCGGAACGCTCGGGGTAGGCCCCGGGGACAGCGCTCCTCGGTCAGCAGGTGACGGCCGCGCGCTCGCGCACGACCAGATCGGTGCGGCCGGGCGTGGCGTCCGCCCAGAGCACCCGGGTGCCGCGGTCGGCCACCGGCATGTACTGGCCGCCCCGGTTGCAGGAGAACCGCTGCGCGGTGCCGCCCTCGATCGGGAGCTGCCAGAGCTTCGGCAGGTCGCTGTTGGCGACGCGCCGGCCCTTCGGCCAGATGAAGGCGTAGGCGAAGGTGACGGCCTTCTCGAGGCGGTCAGCTCGTCGATCTGGCGCGGCTCCCGTCGAGCGGCGTCTCCAGCCAGAGCAGCCGCTTCGCGGTCAGCAGCGTGCGGGCCGCCCGCGTCCCGGCGGTGTCGCCCGCGCCGCCCGCGACGTACTGGGCGACGACCTTGCTCGCGGAGACCGAGTAGTAGTTGGGCACGGGTGAGGCCGAGCGAGCGGCCGGCGGCGAGCACCGCGTCGCGGGCGTCGACGAAGGTGTCCAGTGGGGTGAGGTACTCGGCGAGCGCGCGGTAGACCAGCCGGTCGGCGAGCAGCGGGTCCAGGGTGCGCCGGATGTCCCACAGCGCGCCGCTCATGATGGCCGAGTTGTCGTGCGAGGCGTCCTCGGTGAAATGCACTGGAAGCCCGACGTAGTCGTTCACGGTGGTGCGGCCGGTGTCGAGGCGGCGCTCCGCACAGGCCTCCTGGGTGCCGGTGCGGCAGAGGCTCTCGCCGAGCAGGGCGGCCCGGGGGTCGGTCATGGAGATGCCGAGGGTGGTGGCCTCGACCGCGTTGCCGAAGTAGTCGGCGAGGGCCTCGTCGAGGGCGCCTGACTGGTCCCGCATGACGAGCTTGGCGGTGTTCTCGACGACCCCGTGCGTCATCTCGTGGCCGGTGACGTCGAGCGCGACGGCGAACGGGTAGAACTTGGCGTTGCCGCCCCCGTAGGTCATCCGCCCGCTGCCCCAGTAGGCGTTCGCCAGGCTCTCGCCCCAACTGGTCACGTTGACCACGGCATTGGCCGGGCCGCCGACGCCGTCGATCCCGTTGCGGCCGAGCCGGTCGTGGAAGAAGTCGTACACGGCGGCGGCGTTGCGCTGCGCCTCGGCAGCGCCGGTGGCGGCGAGCGAGGCCGGGAAGTCCGGGGTCGGCGAGGAGGCGGGGCGGACGCTGTCGGGCAGTCGGCCGGCCACCTCGTGCTCGTCCCGGCCGCCCGCGTCGTAGACGGTCAGGGGAGTGGGGCGGGGTGAGGTCGATCAGCTGGTAGGTGCCGTCCGGCAGCCGGGCGATGTTCACCTTGACGGGGTTGCCGTGGACGTCCGGCGCGGTGCCGACGGCGGGTTCGAGGCCGGCCGCAGGCGTCCCGGCGGGAGCCGTCGCGGCGGCGGGCCCGGGGGCGGCGGCGGGCCCGGGGGCGGCGGCGCGGACCCGGGAGGTGTGCGAGAGGGCGACCGCGCCGGTGGTGACGTCCAGGTACACCTCGCGGGCCCTGCCCTCCCAGACCGTCCGGTCGGTGCCGCGCACGGTGAAGTGCCGGGCCAGCTGCAGTTCGGATGGTCGCCGAACCGGGCGCGGTCCGGCACCTGCTGGGCAGCCGGGGCGGGCGACCGTGCGGGTGGGCTGCGCCGTAGGCGGCGGGGCGGGAACCGCTCGGATCAGGACGCTTGAACCCGGCGGTCAAGAGCGCCGCGAAATTCCCTGGAGCCGGCGGCGTTCGGGTAGTTGACTGGCTCCGGTACGACGCCGAGCGGCTTGGGGAGATCTGTGGAGGATCCGGAGTTCACCATTGTGCTGGCCGGTCCCTCCGTCGGTGGGCCCGCGGCCCTCAGAGCAGTCCGCACCGCCACCGGCCTGAGTCTGTGGCGCAGCAGACAGCTCCTCGACAGCGCACCCGTCACCGTACGCTCCGACCTGCCGTTCGGCACCGCCGTACGAACGGCGCAGGACCTGCGTCAAGCCGGTATTGCGGTTACCGCCCGGTGCAACTGGTGCCGGCGCACCCTGCCCGACGACGGCACCTTGGTCGACCCCGGGCCGTGTACGTCTCGAATCCAGCCGACCGCTCACTGCCCGGCCAACTCGCTCACCACTTGCAGCTGTGAGTTCTGCACCACCTACGGCCCCCTGCCAGGCCACACCGCCCGTCAGAACCTGCGCACCGCCTGCCCCGGACACGGAGGCGACGGCGTTCCGCAGGCGGCCCCATTGCCGCACCAAGAATGAGTGGCGTCCCCACCGATTCGCGGACCAGGGCGCGCAGCCGCGAGGGCGACAGCCCCCACCTCCGCTGCCGCGGCATCGAGTCGACCTTCGTGGTCGGGCCGTTCGACCGCCTCCACGGCGTGAAGGACGGCGGCGCGTTCATCGGCTGGTTCATCCTGCGCCCCGAGCCGGAGGGCCCGCTGGACGAAGTCGAACTCGGCTGCCGGCTGCGGCAGGCGGCGTGGGGCAGGGGTTATGCCACCGAGGGCTCGAGGGCCTTGCTGGGCAAGGCGTTCACGAAGCTGGGTGTGCGCATGGTCTGGGCTGAGACGATGTCCGTGAACCACGGTTCGCGCAACATCATGGAGAAGCTCGGAATGACGCTCGCGGACACCATCCCCACGCCCTCCGACATGGAGATGATCGAGGGCTCCGAGCACGGAGGCGTGCGGTACGAGATCACCAAGCAGCAGTGGGGAGCAGTAGTAGCCACGGTGCATAAGGGCCGTTCTGCGACCTCGCCCACCGGAACCGGTGGGCGGACGGCGTCCGGACACCGGCAGCCCACTGACGCCCCGACAGCTGGACGCCGCCTGGTGAGGACGCAGGAGGGAGCAGCACCCGGACTTCAGTCGTCGGCGAGGCCTTCCTGGATGGCCAGGACGGCGAGGCGCACCCGGTTGGGGACGTCGGCCTTGGTCATGAGGTTGGACACGTGGGTCTTCACCGTGGTTAGGCCGATGTGCTTCCGGACCGCGATCTCGCTGTTCGAGAGCCCGGCCGCGATCAGCCGCAGGACGTCCCGCTCCCGCTGCGTGAACGAGGTGCAGCACGGTCGGGCTGTACGGGTTGTCGCCCGCCGCGGCACGGCGGACGGCGTCGAGCACGGCGGACGGTTCCACGTCCTTTCCCAGGAAGCCGCAGGCCCCGGCGTTCAGGGCCGGGTAGAGCCGGTCGTCGTCGTCGAACGTGGTCAGCACGACGACCCGGGCGGCCGGATGGAGGCGGAGGATCTCGCCGGTGGCGGCGATGCCGTCCATGCCGGGCATGTGGAGGTCCATCAGCACCACGTCCGGCCGGAGCCGGTCGGCCAGGCGGACCGCCTCCGCTCCGCTGGCGGCCTCCCCGGCAACGGCGATGTCCTCGGCGGAATCGCAGAGCATCCGCACCCCGGCACGGACGAGTTGCTGGTCGTCGACGATGAGCACCCTGATCACGGGCCCACTCCGCCCGCCATCGGCGGCAGGGTCGCCCTGATCCGCCAGCCGTCCGGGGCGGGGCCGGCGTCGATCGTTCCGCCGACCAGGGCGACGCGCTCGCGCATGCCCAGCAGGCCGTGGCCCCCGGAGGGCCCCGGGTGGCCCTGCCTCGGCGGTTCCGCGCCCGCCGGCAGCGTGTTCTCCAGTACGAGGGACAGCGTCCCGTCCGCCATGTCCATCCACAGGCGGATCCGTGCCATGGGGCCGGCGTGCTTGGTGGCGTTGGCGAGTCCCTCCTGGACCAGCCGCAGCACCGTCAGGGAACGCATCGCGTCAAGCCGCGCGATCCCCGGGTCGACTTCGGCGCACAGCGCCATCCCCGACGGCTGCGTTCCACCACGCCCTGGACCGCGGCGGCCCCGTCCCACCCCCCAGGGGGTGACGAGCCACGGCGGGATCGCCGGTCCGGAGGACCGTTGGCCCGAACCGGACCTCGTGCGATGCCTGGCGGGCCCTGGAGTACGGAGCAGGGGCGGGCCGTCCGTCAGCTCGTCTCCAGCCCCAGTCCCGTGGCGCGGAAGAAGCCCTGGGCGCGCCCCTGGAGGCCGAGGCCGACCCGGCGGGCGGTCACCTCACCGTGCTCGCCGGTCAGGCCGCGGGCGGCCAGTTCGGTGACGACGAGGGCGGCGACGTCGGTGGCGGTCTGTGCGGTCGGGTCGGGGAATTCGGCCTTCCAGCGTTTGCCGGACGCCTGCCACCCGTCGGCGGCCATCGCCGCCGCGACCTCCGCCGGGTCGTCGGCCCGGGAACCGACCCGGAGCGAGAAGCCCTTCACGGTGTCGTACGTGAACGAGATCCCACCGCTGATCCGGCGGGACGCGATGCTGAACGTCACCTTCTCCCCCGGCCGCTGGACGGGCAACTGCTCGATCCACGCGGCAAGCAGCAGCTCTAGCGACTCCCGCAGGTGCGCCAGGTTACCGGCCAGTCGCCCGCCGGGCAGGTAGGTGGCGAGGTCGCCGGGCCCGTACAGGTGCAGCTGCCAGCTGTACGGCAGCAGGGGGAAGTCACTGCTCCCGTCACTGCTCGGGCCGCCCCACCTGAAGTAGTCGAGTTCCTTCTCCTCGACCGCGTCGGCCGAGGCGGTCTCGACCCACACCTCCCGCTGGTCGGCCCGCAGCCGCAGCAGCAGGGCGTCCTCGCCGCTGCCGCGCCACCTGACGTCAGGCCCGTTCGGTCCGCCCCCGTACAGGGTCGGGTCGCCGAGCACGCCGCACACCGCCTGGTAGACGTCCGCGAAGACGTCCCGCCGCTGTTCGAGCGCGGGAGGTTCGGCGAACCGGTGCAGCGTCAGCCGCCGCCCCCGCTCGCCGCCGTCCCACAGCGGCGGGACGAGCTCGCCGACCCGCTCGAGGACCTCCGCACCGACGTGCTGCGCGCTGCCGACCCCCACGTGCAGCGCGACCCACGCCCACCGGTCATTGCTCTGCAGCAGCATGACCCGCTCCCCCGACCGCCACCGCAACCCGAAGCCCTCCGCCCCCGGCGGCACCGCCGTCGGCGCGCCGACGCAGCGCGGCCTGCCGCTGGTGCGGTGTCGCCGTCGGGGCGAAGTCCAGCAGCCGCATCAACCGGATCCGCCGGTAGTGCGGCTGCTCGGGGGCCGTGGATTCGAAGTAGAGCTCTGTCCCGCCGGTCGGGAACAGCCCGACGACGAGCAGGTCACCGAACTCCCGGCGGATCTTCCAGCCGGGACGCTCGGCCACCAGCCGTTCGACGGCGGACCGGTCCGCAGCCCACGGGAGGTCGTGCAGGGTGCGCACCAGCTCGACGGCGGTGGCCAGGTCACTCACCCACGTCACGGCGGGCGTCGTCTCACTCATGAAGTAGATCATCGCAGCCGCCACCGACACCATCCCGAGCGGCTACACCCCTACGCCCCGGTGCCCCGCGACCTCGCCGGTCGCCTTCGCGTAGGCGTAGCCGCGTTCCCAGGCGTTCGCGTGCTTGGACCAGATCATGCCGAGCGCGTCCAGCTCGGAAACGCGGGCCGGGTCGAGCATGTCCGCAGCCTAACGGGGCGAGGACGGTCCCTCGGCGTCTCCTTCGGAACTCGACGGCCCGGTGGGGGCGTGGGGCGTGGGGCGCGCGACCGGGCCGAGCCCGAAGGAGGACACCAGTACCCCGGCCGCGCGTGCCTGGCGGGCCTGACGAGAACCCCACCTCCCAGGCCCCGGTACCCGCACAGCCCACCCCGCACCCGCGACGGGCAAGCCGGTCCGGGCGGGCGTTGTGCCGTGGACGAGTGCTCTCTCGGCCCGCTGGAACTTCAGCCGACAGAGGTCATCGTCCGACAGGGCTTTCAGAACGAAGCCCTCGAGCTGGCAGCCGGTGAGGCGACGATGAAGCAGCCAAGATCAACCCCGGCGTAGGCTCTGGCCAGATTGCAGCCATCACGAGAGGCAGACATGGGCCAGAAGATCATCCGGTTCTCGGACCTGACCGGTACGCACGTGGAGAACGACGACGACCTGGTGCGCATCGTGGTCCGCCAGCACCCCGACCTGGAGGACGGCCCGGTCGAGATCGAGGCGCTCAGCAGTGAGCTGACCGCGATGGAGGAGCTGACGCTCGACCTGGTGACCATCGAGCTGCACTACCCCGATGCCGACGAGCCGGAGACCGTCGTGTTGGAGGCCGAGGCCTTCAACCAGCTGGCCTCCGCCGCCCCGATGGCCGAAGTGCTGCGCGGCGCCAAGACGGTGGCCCGCACCATCCCGAGCCAGCCGGCGCCGGTCGGCGCCAAGGAGCGCGTCAACTACGCCAGCCTGGCGCACGCCGGCAGGCCACACAAGGGCCGCACCACCGACGCCGAGAAGCAGCTCGTGCAGCAGCACCTGGAAGAGATCAACGAACGGCTGACCGCCGAGGGCATCCGGACGATTGACCTGGGCAACGCCGAGCACGTGGCCCGGTACGGCCTGGAGGCACTGGCACAGGAGCGCGGTGTGACGCTCGGCTGAACCGAGGAACGACAGATCAGGGCTCAGCGCAGCCACCGCTGCGCTGAGCCTGATGTATCTGGTGCGGTGACCGCATAGCTTGGCCGGGTTGGGGTGCGCGCACTTGGTTGTGCCGTGAGGTCCGGTCCAGTGGTGCGAATGGCACCTCGACGCCGGTGTGCCCCTGGCAGAATCGCTGCGTGATCCAGGAGAAGCGACGCGCTCTCGCAGATGATGGACGAGTACAGGGCCATGCCGTTCCCGAATGGGTTCCGCGGCCTGGACATTGGGGACCAGGACATGGTCATGCTCGACGCGGATACCGCCGGCTATGTCTACCGCGTCCTTGAGGGCCCCCTCCCCGTACCGTCCCGACAACGCCTGATGAGGTTGGTGGGGGTGTTCGAGAAGGTTCTTCCGGCGATCAGCGACGAGTACGCCACCAAGTTCTACACGCGCGCACGCGACATGGCCATGCTGGCCGCCGAGGTCGAAACCATGCGTGGTAAGTAGTCCTCTGCTGGAGAGGCCCGCCGGGTTGGCGGGCGGGAACGGTCGGATGTGTAAAGAAGCGCGGGCTCGGGCAGCCCTTCACGCGTTGGTCCATCCGCAAACTGCTCGCCTACTTGCGCGAGGCCCTGCGCTGCCTGCTCGCCCGACGGGGCGTCACCTTCCGGCGGACCAAGACCTGGAAAGATTCCACCGACCCCGAGTGCGACGCCAAGCTCGACCGGATCGAGCACGTCCTGGAACACTTTCCGGACCGGACGTTCGCCTTCGACGAGTTCGGCCCACTCGGCATCCGGCCTACCGCGGGCAGCTGCTACGCCGAGCAGGGCCGGCCCGATCGGCTCCCGGCAACCTACAAGCGGACCCACGGCGTGACCTAGGTGTACTGACCACGGAGGTTGGTGACAGGGCTCACGGCCGGGTGATCTTGAAATGAGTGAGGGCCTTCTGGCCAGGTGTGGATTGCGACATCAGCA
>NZ_JBSFJV010000177.1:0-8234 GCF_053598235.1 Kitasatospora sp. NPDC001159 | reverse complement strand
TTTGTTGTTATGTTGTGTTATATTGTTTTATTGTTGGTACACTCAGCAGTCTTCAGCAGGGCGGGCAGCGGGGGCGAGCCGCCGGCGCCCTCCCCGGGCTCCGTTTCAGGACCTGCTGTGCTTGATGCCGCCGTTGGCCTCGATGAAGCCGATGTAGTAGAGCACGGCCGCGATGGTGGTCACGTTGTGGCCCATGACATTGACGCTCTGACCGGACGGGTTGGCGCGCGCGTTGCGGATGAACTGGCTGATGGACCCCCGCTGGTTCTCCACGTTGGCGGCCAGGATGGTGCCGCGCCTCGGGTCGGGGTCGACGTAGTTCAGCGGGCGGTTCCGGTTGGGGTCCTGGATGTTGCCCCGGACGACGTCGAAGACCTGCTCTGCGGGGCGTAGAAGCCCGCGGCGTAGAGGTCGTTCGCCCAGAGGTAGACGGAGGCGAGGTGGGTGTTGTTGGTGCCCAGGACGCGCACCTGAACCAGCCGGCCGCGTTCGGTGGTGGTCTCGGTGACGTTGTTGACGCCGGTCACGTCACCGTAGGTGTGCCGGTGGATCGCGTCGATCAGGTTCCAGTAGTTCTGGTGGTGGGTGTTCCCACCGGCGGTGATGTTCGAGATGTTCCAGTCGATCACCTGGTAGTTGGTCGCGGACGCGGTGCCGCTGAAGGTCGTCACCAGGCCCATGGAGATGGCCGGTGTCCGCAGGGCGGAGCAGAGTCGTTTCAGCACGGTCTTCTCGGCGTCTCTGAGGTGATGGTGGGTCAGGTCGGCTGCGGCACAAGGTTAGGAGCCGCCGTGCCGCCGGGGTTGACCGACCGCGCATCGCCGTGTGCCCGAGAGTGCACAGGCCGTCCCGGTCATCGCCCGGTGTCGTCGAGCAGCTCGTGCTTCTCGGAAGCCCGCCGGGGCTCGGCGCGCCTCCTTGGTACGTTCACGCGATGCCCCGCCACGGCCGGACCCGCTTGGTTGGGACTTCGCCCCGTCCCACTCCACCGCCCAGTCAAAGGTCACCGGCATGCACAGCCCCACCCCCGTTTCACCGACCGTCGTGCTGGTGCACGGGGCGTTCACCGACGCCTCGTCCTGGTCGAGGGTCATCGGCCCGCTGCGCGCCGCCGGCGTGACGGTGTACGCCCCTGCGAACCCGTTGCGCGGCCTGGAGCATGACGCCGCGTCCGTCCGGAGCCTGGTGCGGGAGCTCGACACCCCCGTCGTCCTGGTCGGCCACGGCTACGGCGGCGCGGTGATCACCCAGGCGGCCGATGACGCCGACCAGGTGGTGGCCCTGTGCTACGTCGCCGCGTTCGGCCTCGACGCCGGCGAGTGCGTGCTGGACGTCACCAACCGCTTCGCCCCCTCCCCGCTGGCCGACGCCACCGTCACCACGGCCCTCCCCTCCGGCCCCGACAGTGAGGTGTACATCCGCGCGGAGCGGTTCCGGCAGCTGTACGCCGACGACCTGTCACCCGCGGCCGGGCAGGCGCTGGCCGCGACACAGCGCCCGATAGCGTGCGGCGCGCTGACCGACAGATCGGGCTCGCCGGCCTGGGCGGACAAGCCGTCCTGGTACGCCATCGCGACCGCCGACCGGATGCTCAACCCCGCTGCCCAGCGCTTCATGGCCCAACGCATGGCGGCCACCGAGTACGCGCTGGACGCCTCGCACGCCGTCCCGCTGTCGCGGCCCGAAGCCGTGGTGGCGATGATCCGGGAGGCCACCGGGCACGCCATGGGTACTCCGGGGGGTGTTTAATGTGCGTTCGAACGGAAGGGTCCGATTGGACCCCGCCCCCCCAGACACCCGGCAAAGGCACCAGCATGATCTCACCGGCCAGATCGTCGGCTCGGCGGATCGCCGCCCTCCTGACCGGGTTCCTCCTCCTGGGGCCAGCCGCCACCGGGTGCGGTCACCGCACCGGTTCCGGGCCAGCTGGGGGCGCGGTCACCGCCATCACCGCACTCGACTACTACACCGACCAAGCCGAACACGCCCAGTGGGGCGACCTGCTCACCGCGTGCGGCCGGACGGTCGGGGTGCGGGTCGAGCAGACGAGCGTCCCGGGGGCGTCCCTGATCCCCAAGGTCCTCCAGCAGGCGTCCTCGCGGACCCTCCCCGACCTGCTGATGCTCGACAACCCCGACCTGCAGCAGATCGCCCGGACCGGCGCACTGACCCCGCTGGCCGGCTACGGCATCGACGCCGACGGCTTCGCCCCGGGCATCGTGTCAGCGGGCACCTACCAGGGCAAGCTGTACGGGCTGGCCCCCAACGTCAGCACCGTCGCCCTGATCTACAACAAGGACATGCTCGCCGAGGCCGGCGTCGCCGTCCCGCGGACCTGGGACGAACTGAAGTCGGCCGCAGCCGCGTTGACCCGTCCCGGACGCTACGGCATGGCGGTCGACGCGAACGCCACCTTCGAGGGCACCTGGCAGTTCCTGCCCTTCCTCTGGTCCAACGGCGGCGACGAACAGCGGTTGGACACCCCCCAGGCCGCGCAGGCGCTCCAGCTCTGGGTCGACCTGGTGAACAGCGGCTCCATGTCGAAGTCGGTGCTGAACTGGACCCAGGCCGACGTCCACGACCAGTTCGTCGCCGGGCGGACGGCCATGATGATCAACGGCCCCTGGCGCATCCCGGCCCTGGAGCAGGACGCGAACCTGCACTGGGGAGTGGCTCCCGTCCCCGTCCCCCGGCTGGGGCAGACCCCGGTCACCCCGCTCGGCGGCGAGGTGTGGACCGTCCCGCAGAACCCTTCCAGAACCCGGCAGGAGAAGGCCGCCCAAGTCCTCACCTGCCTGAACTCCCCCTCGAACATGCTCACCCTGGCTCAGGAGCACCACACCGTGCCCTCCCGCACCGCGGTGGCCGCCCAGCACGCCGAGGAGAACCCGTCGATGGCCGCCTTCGCCCAGAGCGTGACGGTGGCGCGCGCCCGTACCAGCGAGCTCGGCGTCGAGTGGCCCAGGGCGGCGACGGGGATCTACACCGCGATCCAGTCCGCGCTGACGGGCGAACAAACACCGGAGGAAGCCCTCAGCCATGCGCAGCAGATCGCCACAGGCCACTGACCCGTCGCCGGTCCGGCGCGGGGAGCGATGGACCCGGTGGCTGTTCGTCGCGCCCGCCGCGGCGTACCTGCTGCTGTTCTTCGGCTACCCGATCGTCGACAACGTCGTGATGAGCTTCCAGCAGTACACCGTCACGACCTTCTACACCGGTGACGCCCCGTTCGTAGGCCTGCGGAACTACGCGGCGGTCCTCTCGTCCTCCGCCTTCCCCCGGACCCTGCTGACCACGGCCGTGTTCACGGCCGGCTCGGTCCTGGGGCAGTTCGTCCTCGGCCTGGCCTTCGCCCTGTTCTTCCGGCGCCGGTTCCCGCTCGGCGGCGTGCTGCGGTCACTCCTGCTAGTGCCGTGGCTGCTGCCGCTGGTCGCCACCGGAACCACCTGGAAGTGGATGCTCGACCCCGACACAGGAGTCGTCAACGCGGTGCTGCGCAGCCTCCACCTCACGTCATCCGGCGTTCCCTGGCTCACCGGCACCTCCCAGGCACTGCTGTCGGTGGTCCTGGTCAACATCTGGGTCGGCGTCCCCTTCAACACCGCGATCCTGTACGGCGGTCTGCAGGATATCCCCCCGCACCTCTACGAGGCGGCGGCGCTGGACGGCGCCGGCCCGCTGGCCTCGTTCCGCCACATCACCTGGCCACTGCTGCGGCCGGTGGTGCGCGTGGTGCTCGTGCTGGGCGTGGTCTACACCGTCAAGGTGTTGGACGTCATCCTGGTGGTCACCGGCGGAGGGCCGGCCGGCGCCACCGAGACCGTCGCCACGCAGTCCTACGAACTGTCCTTCCGGCAGTTCGACTTCGGGCGCGGCGCCGCGACGGGCAATCTGCTCATCGTCCTCTCGCTGGTGTTCGCCGTCCTCCACCTGCGCGCCGACCGACGCGCCCGGACCGTCTGACCGCCTGAGAGGCGATCCCGTGAAACGCCCACCCGGCCGCGGCGGCCGGCTGTCCACCCTCGTCGGCATCGTCCTGCTCGTGCTGATGCTGTTCCCCGTCTACTGGATGGTGAACTCCTCCCTCCAGCCAGCCGGCAACATCCTCGGCGGAGAGTGGTTCCCGTTCCACCCGGACCTCAGCGGATACGCCACCGCGCTGCGCGACCAGGGGCGAAACCTCGTCACCAGCCTCGTGCTGGCCGTCGGCAGCGCGCTGCTCAGCCTGGCCATCGCCGCGCCCGCGGCCCACGCGCTGGCCCGGTTCCGCCTGCGCGGCACCAAGGTCGTGCTCCTCGGCATCCTGACCACCCAGACGGTGCCGAGCATCGTGGTGGCCAACGCGCTCTACGGCGCCTACAACGACCTGGGGCTCCTGAACTCCCGCCTCGGGCTGGTCCTCGCCGACTCCACCGCGGGCGTCCCCTTCGCGATCGTCGTCCTGCACTCGTTCATGCGGAACATCCCCGAGGAGGTCATCGAGGCCGCGCGCGTGGACGGCGCCGGCAGGCTGCGCGTCTTCCGTTCCGTGGTGCTCCCGTTGAGCCGGAACGCACTGATCACGACGGGCGTCTTCACCTTCCTCTTCGCCTGGAGCGACTTCCTCTTCGCCCTCACCCTGACCACCACGGACACCGTCCGGCCGATCACCCTGGGCGTCTACCAGTACCTCGGCGCCCACACCAACCACTGGAACGCCGTCATGGCCACCGCCGTCCTGGCCTCCGTACCCGCCGCCGTTCTGCTCGTCGTCGTCCAGCGCCACGTCACCAGCGCCGCCACCGGTGCGGCCGTCAAGTGAGGTCACCCCCGATCTAGTAGGTTCACGCGATGTCCCGCCCCGGGCCCGCTGGCACGGTGGTCCGGAAGGCACAGCGGTGGGGGGCCACCGGTGGCCGACCGACCCGAGAGGAACCCGGTGCCCGCATCTCTCTCCACCGCGCGACTGTCCGCCTTCGACCGGGCGGAGAGCTGGCACGAGGCGGTGTCCCACGCCTTCGTGCCGATGGCCGTGGACCTCCTGGAGGAGGTGCCGTCGCCCGGGGCGATCGTCGGCCACCAGCTCGGCCCGGTCCGGATATTGAGGGTCCAGGCGGGGCCGCAGGTGGTGACGCGCAGCCGGCGCATGATCGCCGACGACGGGCCGCCGTCGCTGATCGTCAGCCTGCAGGAGCGCGGCACCGCGCTCAAGGAGCAGGACGGCAGGGAGTCGGTCATCCGACCGGGCGAGTTCTCCATCACCGACACCTCCCGGGTCTTCCGCAAGAAGATCGAGGAGGGCTTCGCCTTCACCTCCTTCCACTTCCCCCGCACCGAGCTGGACGTCTCGGAACGTGACCTCCGAGCACTGACCGCCACCCCCTTCAGCGGCACCGAGGGCAGCGCTGCCCTGGTCACCGCCTACCTCTCCCGGATGGCGCGCGAGGCGCCGGCCCTGGACGAAGCCGTCGGCCGCCGAGCCGCAGCCACCGCACTCGACCTGCTGGCCCTACTGGTCGACGACCGCTCCGGCCGCTCCCGCCAACAGGCCCCGCGGAGCGCAGCCTCACTGGAACGGGTCAAGGACCACATCCTGCGCAACCTCCGCGACCCGGACCTCTGCCCGTCCACGATCGCGGAGGCCAACTTCATGTCGGTCCGCTTCCTCCACAAGCTCTTCCACCTCGAAAACACCACGGTCAGCAGCTGGATCCGCGCCCAACGCCTGGAACGCTGCAGCCGTGACCTCCTCCGCCCGGTAGCCGCAGAACTCGGCATAGCAGGCATCGCCCGCCGCTGGGGCTTCGCCAACTCCAGCCACTTCAGCCGCGCCTTCCGCGCCGCCTACGGCATGCCCCCCAGGGACTGGCAGGTCGGCAGGAACCCGGCGCGATGACCCTCCGCCGCCCCGCCGGGCGCCCAGAACGGGCCAGCCCCGTCTCGGAAGGGTGCGCAGCCCGGTGCGGGCGAGTGGTCACCCGGGGCAGTGGTGGGAGCCGTGGCCGAAGGTGAGGTGTTCAGCGGCACCGGGGCGGCGGGATCCTCGGCGACGAGCGGGCCCGGCGGTACTACGCGGCGGGAGCGGGGCGCCGGGGCGCCCGGCGGCGGCCGGCGGAGCCCTGGTCGTCGCGGCCGGAGGCGGCCCGGGTGTCGCCGGCAGCGTAGGCGGGGCGGCCGCGGCGGCCGCGACTCGTGGACGGGCCGCGGCGCGGCCGCTCGACGACGGGGTCGGCGATCACGGTGGGAATGCCGGTGGGCATGCGGGCGCCGGTGATACGGGCCAGGTCCTCGTCGCCAGCCAGGACCCTGGTGGTGACGGGGGTGATGCCGGCGGTGGTCATCATGCGGGCCATCGCGCGGCGCTGGTTGGGCAGGACGAGGGTGACGACGGTGCCGGACTCGCCGGCCCGGGCCGTGCGCCCGCCCCGGTGCAGGTAGTCCTTGTGGTCGCCCGGCGGGTCCAGGTTGACGACCAGGTCGAGCCCGTCGACGTGGATGCCCCGGGCCGCGACGTTGGTCGCGATCAACGCGGTCACCTGACCGGTGCGGAACTGCTCCAGGGTGCGGGTGCGCTCAGGCTGGGACTTGCCGCCGTGCAGGGCCGCGGCCTTCACTCCGTTCGCGAGCAGGTCCTCCACCAGGCGGTCCGCGCCGTGCTTGGTGTCGATGAACATGATCACCCTGCCGTCGCGGGAGGCGATGTGGGCGATCGTGGCGTTCTTGTCGAAGTTCTGCACGTGAAGCACGTGGTGTTCCATGGTGCTGACCGCTCCCGCGGACGGGTCCACCGAGTGTGTGACCGGGTCCTTGAGGAAGCGCCGCACCAGGCGGTCGACGTTGCGGTCCAGGGTGGCGGAGAACAGCATCGTCTGGCTGTCTCCGGCGACCTGTTCGAGGAGCTCGGTGACCTGCGGCAGGAAGCCCATGTCGGCCATCTGATCGGCCTCGTCGAGCACCGTGACGCCGACCCGGTCCAGCCGGCAGTCGCTGCGCTGGATCAGGTCCTTGAGCCGGCCCGGGGTGGCCACCACGACCTCCGCCCCGCGGTTCAGCATCCATGCCTGGCGGCTGATCGACGTCCCGCCCACCACGGTCGCCATCCGCAGGCGCACCGCGCGGGCGTAGGGGGTGAGTGCCTCGGTGATCTGCTGCGCGAGCTCGCGGGTGGGGACCAGCACCACGGCCAGCGGGTAACGCGGCTCGGCCCGCTGCCCGACGGTGCGAGCCAGCACGGCGAGGCCGAACGCGATGGTCTTGCCGGAGCCGGTCCGGCCTCGTCCGAGGACGTCGCGGCCGGCCAGCGAGTTCGGCAGCGTCGCGGCCTGGATCGGGAACGGCGCGGTGACGCCCTGGCGGGCCAGCACCGACAGCAGCGCCTTCGGCATGTCCAGCTCGTCGAAGGAGCCGACGGCCGGCAGTGCCGGGGTGGTGCTCACCGGTATCGCGAACTCGCCCTGCGCGGAGGGGCCACGATGGGCGCTCCGGCCGGAGGGGCGTCGACCTCCGGCGGGCCGGTCGCCGTAGAAGGAGCCGCCACCGGAGCGGGAGTCGGCGTTGTGGTACGAGGAGCGACTGGAGCGGGCCATGCGGAAAACCTTCCTCGGGGCGGCACGTCACGAGGAAGGCTCCGTAGCGCGGGGCGCCGGACGGAGACCGCAAGGGAACGGGCCAAAGCGTGACGGGCGGAGCGTGGTCGGTGGAACCGTGCGGCCACCTATGGTCGGCGCTCACCACGGAGGGCGGGAGCGAAGAACCTCGAACCGTGAGCTGTCACGGCAGGGCGCCGATCCGGACGCGGCGCCGTGCGTCTCGCGTGGGGATGGCCGCCGGTGGCGGAGCCAGGGGCCCGAACGGCCGGGAGGACGCGCCGTGGCGCGATAACCGAGGGGCCCGCACCGGGCATGTGCGCGGTGCGGGCCCCTCGCTGCTAGGCGGGTGCCGTAGCAGAAGAACTACAGCGGGCGAATGTTCTCGGCCTGCGGGCCCTTCTGGCCCTGCGTGACGTCGAACTCGACCTTCTGGCCCTCAAGCAGCTCACGGAAGCCGTTGGCGTTGATGTTCGAGAAGTGGGCGAAGACGTCGGGGCCGCCACCCTCCTGCTCGATGAAGCCGAAGCCCTTCTCCGAGTTGAACCACTTCACAGTGCCATTAGCCATTAAGAAATCTCCTTCAAGGGACTGTCCGAAGCACGCACAGCGCGGGCTTCGAGTCACCGCATGGAGCGCCCGCCGGGGAAGAGCCGGGGAACAGAAAAT
>NZ_JBSFJV010000176.1:0-8478 GCF_053598235.1 Kitasatospora sp. NPDC001159 | reverse complement strand
CGCCGAACAGGCAGCCACCGAACGAACGAACCTGAACACCAATCAACCCACCCTGACCTGCTGATCAGCACCTCCCGCCCACCGGGGGATCCTCACCCACACCGCTGAAGGGGGAGGGCCCGAGGCATGCCGCCAGGCGCCGAAAGGCCGCAGCCGAAGTAGGTCCTTCAGCTCACCGGCCACTCCCACGTCGCTGGCCCGACAATGCCTTGAAGGTTCGTCATGCCGGGTGAACTGGTGCGGGCTCCGATCGGTCACCGGCGGCGGATGCGGGGCGGGAGTGGTGAAACGCCGAGCCCTCGGTATGCGGGAACTCACAGCGTCGATCGGGTCGCCCACGACGAAGCGCACCGCTGGGCGATGAGGGTGAACCACCATCAGGGACATGTCTCTCGCCGCCCGCGCCAGCCTCGCCGGCGTGCCCGGCGCGCGGTACCGAGCGGGTCTGTCCAGCGACTGGTGTATCTCGTGTTGTGTGAGTTACCGGCGGCCGACGGAGAGTCGGCCAGCCCCATGAAGCCCGGAGCCGTCCAGTCCAGGCGGCGCAGCGCGCAGTAGTTGAGGTAGAGGGCGATCCGGCTGGCATAGGTGCGCTCGGTGTTCGACGAGCAGCCCCGTGCCCGTAGCGAGGCGAGGTAGGCGGTGGCCTCGGTGTGAAGGTCGAACGTACGGGCGTCGGCAACAACCCATCGGTGAAGGCCGGTGACGGCGAGACGGAACATTGCGCTGTGAAGGCTTGGTCCACGTGCCGAACGTAACTATCGCCCGGCAGGCGGTGCGTGGCGATCAGCCGAAGACCATCCCTGCAGGTGACAAGCAGAGCAACGTCCCTCACACTCCCCCACCTCCAGATAAGAGCCTGCCCTCTGAGAATGCGCTGGAGACCGTCACCCGTGGGTGGCGGCCTCCAGCGCATTCAGTCGGGGTTTGGTCAGCCAGTGGTGAGGGAGAAGTGACGGCCTCCGCATCGGGCTCAGCAGCGAGATCCACGGCCAGCGCCTCGGCGAAGATCGGGTGGTCGTCGACCATGCGCGCGGATCCGCCCCTTCGTCACTCCCCCTGCTCAGACCAGGCCGGGCCCGGGGCGACAGCCCGATTCCACCGCTATGACCTGGGCACTCGTCCGCCGCCGACCCCCGGTTGCCGGGCTGACCGAATGGGCCGACCCCCACCGGTAGCGAAATCAGCGTACGGGGTGGGGGCGGCTCGATGGGGGTTTGGTGGAGTTCGTCAGGAGGTGTGCACTCGGCGTGACTTGGCGCTCCCGGCGGCGCCGCCGCCCGGGGCTTGGCGGGAGAGCAACAGTGCGGGCAGCAGGGCGAGTGCGAGCAGGGCGACGGCCCAGCCGTAGGTGTCCCGGAAGGCGTCCGCGAGGCCGGGGGCGAGCGCGGCCCGCGCGGCGCCGTCCAGGGCCTGCACGGTGGCCAGTGCGCCGCCGGCTTCCCCGCCGGCAACCGTGGTCGGCAGCCGGTCGGCCATCGCCCCGGTGAGCAGGACGGACATCAGGGCGGTGCCGACCGAGCCGGAGACCTGCTGGACGATGGTGACCAGGGTGGTGGCGGCCGGGACCTCGGTCGGGGCGACGCTGCGGGTGGCGGCCGCCATGGCCGGCATCAGCGTCATGCCGATGCCGGTCCCCATCACCACCAGGGCGGCGATCAGGTGAGGGTACGGGGTGTCGGCGGCGACCTGGACGGTGAAGCCGAGGAAGCCGGTGGCGGCCAGGGCGGTGCCGGTGACCACGATCCGGCCGGGGGCGAAGCGGTCGGACAGCCGGCCGGAGAACTGCATGGTGATGCCGGTGGCGAGCGCCTGTGGGATGCCGAGCAGGCCGACGTCGGTGGCGCTTTGGCCGCGCACCAGCTGGTAGTAGAGCGGGAGCAGCAGCATCGAGCCGAAGTAGCCGCAGCCGAACAGGGCGATGGTGGCGGCGGGCCCGGCGAAGGCGCGCCGGGCCAGCAGCCGCAGGTCGATCAGCGGCTCCCCGACGGTCAGCGCCCGGACGACGAAGCCGGCGACCAGGGTGGCGCCGGCCAGGGTGGGTAGCAGGCTGCCGGCCGCGGCGGGGTGTCCGTGCTCGGCGCCCAGCCCGTAGATCAGTGCGGCCAGGCCCGGGGAGAGCATCAGCAGGCCGGGCAGGTCCAGCCGGCGGCGGGTGCCGCCGCCGTCGCGGGGCAGCAGCCGGGCGGCGAGGATGAGGGCGAGCACGCCGAGCGGCAGGTTGACCAGGAAGACCCAGCGCCAGGAGGCCTCGTCGACCAGCCAGCCGCCGAGCACCGGCCCGGCCAGCGGGCCGATCAGGACGGGGATGCCGAGCACGCTCATGGTGCGGCCGGTGCGGGCCGGGTCGGAGGAGCGGACCAGGACGGTCATCCCGACCGGCATCACCATGCCTCCGCCCAGGCCCTGAAGGACGCGGAAGGCGATCAGCGAGGGGGCGTCCCAGGCAGCGCCGGCCAGCGCCGAGCCGAGCACGAACAGGGTGAGCGCGGTCAGGTACAGGCGGCGGGTGCCGAACCGTCCGATCGCCCAGGCGGTGACCGGCGTGACGGTGGCGAGCGCCAGGGTGTAGCCGGTGGTGACCCACTGGATGGTGGCCAGCGGGGCGCCGAAGTCCCCGGCGAGGCGGTTGAGGGCGACGTTGACGATCGTGGTGTCGAGGACGGTCATCAGCGAGCCGAGGACCACGACGGCGGCGACGGCCGCGTTGCGCGGGCCGGCTGCGGCCGCAGTGGCTGTGTCGGTGGTTGTCCCGGCCGTGACCGGCTCGGTGGCGGTGCTCATCTTCGTTCCCCCCCGGTCGCGGTTCAGACGCCGTACGGGCGGACGGTGCGGGCGTCCCGAAGCGCGTGCGCCCACCAGGTGAGCTGGTCGAGCATTCCCTTGGCGGCGCCGTTCTGGACGGTCGGGTCGACCGGCTCGCCGTCCTCGCCGAAGAGGCCCCAGACGTTGTGGAAGCTGACGGTGTCCCGGACGGTGACGGCGTGCAGCTCGGCGAAGACCAGCCGGAGCTGCTCGACCGCGCGCAGCCCGCCGCCGAGCCCGCCGTAGGAGACGAAGCCGACCGGCTTGGCCCGCCACTCGGCGCCGTGCAGGTCGATGGCGTTCTTGAGGGCGGCCGGGAAGCTGTGGTTGTACTCCGGGGTGATCACCACGAAGGCGTCGGCGGCGGCTAGTCGGGGCGAAAGGGCCGCGTGCCGTTCGGCCTGCTCGGCGGTGGGCTCCTCGCCCACGTGGGCCAGCGGGTGCTCGGCCAGGTCGACGACGTCGATGTCGAGGTCCGCGCGCTGCCCGGCGGTGCGGACGAACCAGTCGGCGACCACTGGGTGAGCGAACAGCGCAAGGCCTACAGCGCCGGACTGATGAAGGGCAAGCGGGTCGAGCGGCTCGAAGCCCTGGGGATGGTGTGGGACCCGCTGGACGCCGCGTGGGAGGAGAACCTCACCGCCGCCCGGGAGTACCACGCCCACCACGGCACCCTCACCGCCCCGCCCACCGCGACCGCGTTGGACAAGCCGGTCGGGCAGTGGCCGTCCAACCAGCGCCGACCCGGCGCCCTCACCAACCGACCCGACCGGATCGAGGCGCTGGCGGAGATCGACCCAAACTGGAACCCCACCTGGCCACTCGACTGGCAACGCCACTACGCCGCCGTCCGCGAATGCCTGACGGGCGGGGCGCAGCCGGCCGACCTGCTGCCCTGGCGACGATCCACGGCCACGACATCGGCAGGTGGCTGGAACGCCAGCGCCAGCACATCGTCTGGCAGAGCCTCATGGACGGACAGCAGAGGCGCCTGGCCGCACTCGGCATCCAGCCGCTGGCAGCCCCGGCCGAGGAGGCGAAGGGCGCGGCAGCGAAGAAGGCCGGCGGGAAGGTGAGCGCGTTTGACCGTGGCCTGACCGCGCTCGCCCAGTACAAGGCCCGCACCGGATCGGTGACCGTCCCCAAAGGCCACGTCGAGGAACTAGACGAGAACGGCCCGGACGGCGGCACCGTGCTGGTGAAACTCGGCGTGTGGATCTCCAACACCAAAACCCGCCGCGCCAAACTCACCGGCGAACAGCTCGACCAGCTCACCGCACTCGGACTCCACTGGCACTGACCCCGGCCGGGCCCGGTGCCCGCCGAGAAGCGCTCCAGGCCGTCTCTGCCCGCCTGTGCCCGCCGCGTTGGAGGAACGCGGCGGGCGGACGGTGTAGAGGTGGCCTGACGGTCTTTCTGGGGCCGCCGCGCCCCAGCCCGCCCCCGCCCCATGTGTAGGACGCGCAGCTGCTCAGCCGTGGCCATCCGGAACTGGACCAGCGCGGCCACGACCTGGTGGTCGATCTCGGGCCCCCGACAGCCAGCCGGAGCTGATGCGCCGACGGCTGCGCAAGCGGAAGTGAGAGTCTGTTGTGGGTGCACGGTGCTGGGAGCGAGCGGGGCGGTGACCCTTGATCAACGCGACCGGGCTTCGTACCCTCGCTCGATGGGACATGACGACCTTCCGACTCTTGAACTCGCCTTCCCTGGTCCGGAACGTGACCGTGGAGTGGCGGCGATCCTGAGCGGTCAGAAGACCGCGCTCACGGGCCTCCTGGAGATCTTCGAGCACGCCGGCGAGGCAGTGCCGATGACCGGTCAGCGATTCTCGGTGCTCGATTCCGAGGGTTGTCCGACCGTCACGATCGAGCTCGTCGACGTACGGGTCGTTCCCATGACGGAGATCGACGACGACTTCGCGCGAGCCGAGGGCCGCGGCTACTCCGACGTTGCGCAGTGGCGGGCGGCTCACGAAGAGTTCTTCCGGAGCGACGGCGTGAGCGAGTTCCTCGGTCGCACCCCAGTCATCGATGACGACACTCTCGTCATTGCCGAACGCTTCCGAGTGGTCGAGCCCGACGATCCGGGCAGTCCGTGACTCGTAAGCCCGATCCCATGGTCCGTAGCGCTCGGGGAGCCGCAGGGCGGTGTGGAAGCGGCGGTCGTCGCGGACCGAAGACCCGCAGGCGAGAGGGCTATTGCCCGTCTGCGGAGCAGAAGTACCCACACCTCGACGGTGATCCCCGTGCTGGTGGCGGCCCCGGCACCTGCCCTCTCTTGCGGGGACCTCGGGCGGTGCCGGCTCACGGATTCTGTACGGCGGACTGGCCCGGCAAGCCAGCCACGATCGGGCTGTCACGCGGCATTGGTGAGGGTCATCGGTGGGCAGGCGGGACGCAGTGGGACGGCGCCAACACGGATCGCCTCGTCGGAACCTGTCAAAGCGATCATGGCAGGTGGTCGCGTCTAGGGCCTGTTGGGAAAGTGCTGGTCACAGCCAACAAGAACGTCTGACCTCGCTGTTCTGGTTGTCACTGCACTCTCATAGGCTCTCGGTGAGCTGATCGAAGGGATTGCCGTGGAAGACCCAACGGGCATCGCAGCGCTGGCCGAGATCCTCCCCCGGATCTTGGCGCTGACGAGGAGATCGACTGGTCGGCCGCGGAAGCGCGGTGGGGCACGCCGCTCCCACGGGACTACATGGCGTTCATGTCCGTGCACGGTGCCGGCTCGTTCGCGGAATTCGATGTCGAGTTGGTGGGCGAGGGTCAGGAGTCGGGTGGAACGCAGAATCCGTGGGAGGAGTCCGGCTGGGGCGAGGCTGTCGCGGATGTGGGCGGCGCCTGCGGGTGTGTGGGTGGTCGCGGTTCGGCGGATGGTCAGGATGTGCGGATTCGCCGTCGCGGTCTTGGCTCTGTGGTCGAGGCAGCGCCTGAGTGCTGCCCAGGTGGCGTTGTCGAGCGGGGTCGGGTTCGGTCGGCCGGGGAAGTGCAGGGTCCGGCGGTCGGTGTCGGTGGTGTCGTCGGTCAGGTGGCGTAGCTCGGTGGTGGTGGCCGCGTGCAGGAGGGCGGCCAGGCCGATGAGCGCTTCGTGGGGGTGGGTGTCGGGGTTGTGGGTCCAGCGCTGGTAGAGGGCGCGTTGGTGGTCGAGGGTGAGGCTGGGGCCGCGGAAGCCGCGGTGTTGGGGGGCGCTGAGTGGTGTGGTGGGGTCGTGGAGGACGCGTCCGGTGTGGTGGGCGTGGGCGAAGAATTGGCGCAGGCTGGAGTTGCCCCGACCAGGCCCTCCAGTCTGCGGTGCCAACGCGGCGAAGGCCGCCAAGCCGATCACACCGCTCTAGCTTGTAGGCTCTCCGCATGCCACAGCCCGGAGAACCGCACATGCTGGTAAACGGGGACCACGTGCGCCAGGCCGTCGCCTACTGCGTCCACGTCCTCGAAGGCGTCCCGGCTGCCCAATGGCATGCCCAGGCTGGCGGCTTGGAGTGGACCTGCTGGGAGACCCTCGAGCACCTCGCGGACGACCTGCTCACGTACGCGCTACGGTTCGGGCTCGCGCAGCCCATCGCCGTACCGCGCGTCCCACTGCGCATTTCCAGTGATCGACCGGATGGACCGGCCAATGTCATCTTCGGGGACCACGAGGCAGGGCCCGAGGGGCTCCTGACCGTTGTGGAGGCCTGCGGCGGACTGCTCGCGACCGTCGTTGATACCACCGACGCGGCCACCTTGGCCGCGCACGTCTTCGGTGCCTCCGACCCGGAGGGCTTCGCAGCGATGGGCGTCGTCGAGACCCTGGTCCACACCCACGACATCGCCCAGGGTCTGAACCGTGTCTGGGAGCCCCCGCAGGACCTGAGTGAGCGAGTCCTCGCGCGGCTGTTCCCCGACATCCCCGTCATCGATACCCCGTGGTCGACTCTTCTGTGGGCCACCGGACGCATTGAGACGCCTGATCGCCCCCGCCGAACGAACTGGCGCTGGCACGGCGCGCCGCTCGGCCGCAGCTGACCCATGTGGCTTTAGGCAGTGTCCTGGCGATCATGAGCGGAGCCAGATGACGAGTGCGGCTGCGGTGACGGTGCCGAAGTAAACGTAGCCGCGCTTGTCGAATCTGGTCGCAACCGCGCGGAATACCTTCAGCTTGTTGATCGCCCGCTCGACGGTGTTGCGCTTCTTGTAGCGGTCCTTGTCGAAACCGGGCGGCCGACCGCCGGCACGGCCGCGTCGGACCCGGTTGGCCGCCTGATCGGCCTTCTCCGGGATGACGTGCCGGATTCCGCGTCTGCGCAGTTAGCGGCGGGTTCGGCGGTTGCTGTATCCCTTGTCGGCGCTGACGCTGTCCGGCTTCGTACGCGGCCTGCCGCAGGTCAGTCTCGGCACGTGGATCTTGTCCATGACCGGCTCGAACTGGGTGCAGTCGGCGCACTGCCCGGGCGTGATGACCAGCGAGAGCACCCGGCAGCGGCCGTCCGCACTCAGGTGGATCTTGGAGGTGAACCCGCCTCGCGAGCGGCCGAGCGCCTCACCTCCCGCACCACCTCCGCCAGCCGGTCGATCAGTTCCGCCCGAATCCGAGCGGCTTTGACCGTCTGCGCGGAGCCCCCTTTAAGGGCGGGCGGCGGAGCCTGCCGGGCACCGGCGGCATGATGGTGCGCGCGCACGGACGTGGAGTCGACCGAGATGTCCCAGTCGATATCGCCGGCCGCGTCCGCCTCGGCCTGGATTCGCTGAAGGAGCCTCTCCCACGTCCCGTCCGCCGACCAGCGGCGATGTCGTTCATGCACCGTCTTCCACGGTCCGTACCGCTCAGGCAGATCACGCCACTGCACGCCCGTGCGTATCCGGTAGAGCACCCCGTTCACGACCTGGCGATGGTCCCGCCACCTGCCGCAACGCCCGTTGCTCACCGGCAGAAGCGGCTCCAACCGCTCCCACTGGGCATCCGTCAGATCACCCCTACTCCCCATAGTCATATCAACGACTCAACTGATCGCCAGGACACTGCCTAGTAACGGGTCGCTCGGCCTCGTCCTCGACCGCGTTCGGGCTCCCGTAGAGGGCGAGCCCGGTCTGTGTGCGGTTGGCTCGTGTGTGGCAGCGCGTCGTGCATGCGGTGCGGGTGCTGTCTACCCGGCTCGCTCAAGCCGTCGACGCCTTCTCCGACGCGCTCATCGCCCAGCACTTCGAACCGCTTCACCATCACCGTCAGTGACCAGCG
Source organism: Kitasatospora sp. NPDC001159 (assembly GCF_053598235.1). Taxonomy (NCBI): domain Bacteria; kingdom Bacillati; phylum Actinomycetota; class Actinomycetes; order Kitasatosporales; family Streptomycetaceae; genus Kitasatospora; species Kitasatospora sp. NPDC001159. The sequence continues at coordinate 456 of NZ_JBSFJV010000176.1, read as the reverse complement.
CAGCCCACGAACTCGCACACTGTCATGCTTCACACTCACAAACTAACGCGCACCACCAGGCCGTAGGCCTGCGGTTCTCTCGCAAACTACGGCGCTCCGTCACAGGATCGGCGTGACGGAGCACCGTAGTTTGCGAGCGGTGCGCGGTAGATTGCGAGTCCTGGTCAGGTCACGATGAGTTACGAACAGTTCCGGTGAACCGGTCCCCGCGCGTACACGATGCTGCTCCTGTGGACGAGCCTGGCCCAACCACCCCAAGCTGCCGGCTCCGGCCGAACTGCTCGATGCCTTCAACACTCCGCTTCGAGATCCACGACACACTGACCATCTCGGCGGCGGGCGAAAACTGACCGCTGAACGGCCTGAGTTCCGCAGTTCGTGGGCACGGAGGAGCCTTGCGCTTGGCGTCGGTGCAGGTCACGGCGTTGCGAGGTGTGTGCCGGGCTGGAAAAACGT